>NZ_JASDCW010000024.1:0-50057 GCF_030407685.1 Planococcus sp. APC 3906
TTGTTGACGTTTTGCTGTTCAGTTTTCAAGGTTCATGTTTGTACGCCTCTTCATTTGGCGACTTTTCAATATTACCAGCTTCCTTTTCGGAAGTCAATAACAAGTTGCAAATTTTCTTCGTGTAATCTAGATGCCAAAAACACGACATCAATTAATATATCACCTCTCCCTCCTGAGCGCAAGACTTATTTAAAATAAAAAACCGATTCGGGAATATTCTCCTCGAACCGGTTGGGTAAATATTTTAAATCTATGCTTATCAGTCGCGCGAACGCATCTGAGGGAACAGTAGAACGTCTCTTATAGAAGCGGAATTGGTCAACAGCATAACTAGACGGTCAATCCCAATCCCAAGACCTCCCGTAGGCGGCATGCCGTATTCCAGCGCTTCGATGAAATCATCATCCATTTCATGCGCTTCATCGTTGCCTGCTTCTTTTTCAATTAATTGAGCTTCAAAACGCTCGCGTTGATCGATTGGATCATTTAATTCTGTAAAGGCATTTGCATGTTCTCTACGAACAATAAACAATTCGAAGCGGTCTGTAAAACGTCCATCTTCCGGATTCTTTTTAGCCAGTGGAGAGATTTCTACAGGATGTCCATAAACAAAAGTTGGTTGAACCAACTCTCCTTCTACACGCTGCTCGAAAAACTCATTCAGAATATGGCCTACTTCCATAGTTGGTTTAACTTCAATATTATGCTCTTTCGCTAAAGCGTGCGCTTCATCTTTCGTCATCTGCTCCCAGAAGTCCACTCCTGTGTATTCTTTCACTGCGTCAGCCATGTGCAGGCGCTTCCAGCCTGGCGCAAGATTGATCTGGTCCTCGCCATATTGGACCGTGGTTGCACCTAGTACATCCTGCGCAATATGCGCGATCAGATTCTCTGTCAATTCCATGACATCGTTGTAATCTGCGTAGGCTTCGTAAAGTTCAAGCATTGTAAATTCAGGATTGTGGCGTGTTGAAACACCCTCATTGCGGAATACCCGCCCTACTTCATAAACTTTTTCCAAACCGCCTACAATAAGACGCTTCAAATGAAGTTCGATAGCGATGCGGATAAACATCTGCATGTCGAGCGCATTATGATGCGTGATGAACGGACGTGCAGTCGCTCCACCAGCAATCGAATGCAGCATCGGTGTTTCCACTTCCAAGAAACCTTGATCATCCAGGTAGCGGCGCATCGATTGAATGATGCGGCTGCGCAGAATGAATGTCTCTTTGCTTGTTTCGCTTGTAATCAAATCCAAATAGCGCTGGCGGTAACGCTGCTCAATATCTTTAAGGCCATGGAATTTCTCTGGCAGCGGGCGCAGGGCTTTCGTCAAGAAGAAGACTTCTTTCGCTTTAACAGAAAGTTCCCCTACATTCGTCTTGAAGATCGCCCCTCTTACTCCAAGGATGTCGCCTAGATCGACTGTATTGAAAAATTCATATGCTTCGTCGCCGATCGCGTCTTTACGGACATATATTTGGATTTGGCCTTTCAGATCCTGAAGATGTGCAAATCCAGCCTTGCCTTTTCCGCGCTTCGTCATGACGCGTCCGGCAATTACCACTTCATGCGGATTTTCTTCAAGCTCTTCTTTTGAAAGCTCGCTGTATTCATTGATGATTTCTTCAGACAGGTGAGTACGTTCAAAACGCGAACCGAAAGGGTCCATCCCGTTATCACGGAACGCCTGCATCTTTTGGCGCCTCACCAATACTTGGTCGTTTAGCTCTTCTGACATGTTCTACACTCCTTTATTTTTCAACACCTTGATCATTCATGTATTTCTCTATTGTACACAATTTCCTCAGCGGCTACATAAAAAAAGCTGCCACAAAGTTGTGGCAGTTCTTATTTCCAGCTTAAACTGCACCGTTCGCCTAGATTTTATGGAGAAATTCTTCAGTCCCGCTATAGGTTTTCCATAATCGGACCCCCTGTTCAGGCGGCTCCGGCATTCCTTCAAGAGAAGGGTTCACTTCCAAAAGCGGGATGAGTACGAAAGCCCGTTCGTGCATCCGCGGATGCGGAACAACCAATCTCTCCGATTCTATTTTTTCTACGTTATAGAGCAGGATATCGAGGTCTATTGTCCGCGGTCCCCATTTGACGAGCCGTTTGCGCTGCAGCTGCTGTTCAATTTCCTGGCAGGCATCCAATAATTCCAAAGCGGAAAGGCTTGTCCGGACATGAACGGCCATATTCAAAAACGGCTCTTGCGCGGTGAAGCCGACCGGGTCTGTTTCATATAAAGATGAAATGGCCGCAACTTCTATCGCCGGATGCTTACCCAACAAATCTACAGCCTGCTTCAGCATAGCTAATCGGTCGCCCATATTCGAGCCGAGCGATAAGTAGCTGTCGTTCATACGAATTCCCCGCGCGACAATTCGATTGCCACCGACCGGTAATGCCCAGGGATCGGCGGATCGGGTTTGACCATGTAGACCCGGATGCCTTTGACGAGCGGGAACTTCGTTAAAATGCCGGCAGCGATTTCTTCAGCCACCGCTTCGACAAGCTTTTTCGGCGGCCCTTCGACAATTGCGCGGCAAGCTTCGTAAACTTCGCCGTAATGCACCGTGTGTTGTAGGTCGTCTGTTCTGCCAGCCTCCGCTAAATCAACTGCCAGCGATACCGTCAGACGAAAACGTTGCCCCAACTTGGTTTCTTCAGCAAATACGCCGTGGTAACCGTAAAACTCCATATCGTTCACATGAATGAAATCCATTATTCCGCCTCCTTGTATTTCGTTTTCCCTGTCAGCACATCCATCATGCGCACGGCACGGCTTGTTTCTTTGACGTCGTGGACGCGCACAATTTGGCAGCCGCGGTCGACGCCGAAACAGACGGTGGCAAGCGAACCTTCGAGCCGCTCTGCTACCGGCAGCCCCAACACTTTGCCGATCAGCGACTTGCGTGAAGTTCCAAGCAGCACCGGATAGCCGAGCGCAACGAACTCTCCGAGATGCTGCATCATTTCAATATTGTCAGCAGCGGACTTGGCGAAGCCGATGCCCGGATCCAGCCAAATCTTTTCTTTGCGGACGCCGGCATTAAGCGCAATTTCTATACTTTCGCTTATATCTTGCTGGACATCCGGCCAAAAATCCTTGTATAACGCATCGTTACGGTTGTGCATTAAAATAATGGGCACCTCCCATTTCGCCGCAACCTCTGCGATGGCAGGTTCATATTTCGCGCCCCAGATGTCATTGATGATATCTGCCCCCGCTTCAATTGCCGCTTCAGCCACTGCCGCTTTATATGTATCAATTGAAATCAAGACGTCGCATTGGTTTTTCAACGCTTGAATCACCGGAACGATACGCGAGATTTCTTCGGCATCGGAAATCATCGTGTAGCCTGGCCGCGTCGATTCACCTCCGACATCGATGATATCCGCACCGTCTTCTACCATTTGGCGTGCCCACGACACTGCTTGTTCAACCGACGTATAGTTGCCACCGTCAGAAAAAGAATCCGGCGTTACATTCAATATGCCCATCACCCATGTTTTATTGGTCAAATCCATGTTTTACACTCCGTTCTGGACCCTGTTATTGCCCGGGAAATAATCACTCTCTCCATATTATCGCGAATAACGCCATTTTCGCCATAATAAAAGAGCATGCATAGGCATACTCTTTTTAGAAGCGACTCAATTTTCTTCGAATTGGTAAAGCGGAGTGCTCAAATAACGTTCGCCGTTTGATGGGATGATCGCCAGCACTTTTTTGCCTTTGCCAAGTTTCTTCGCAACTTGCAGCGCAGCGTAGATTGCCGCCCCAGAGGAAACGCCTCCGAGAATGCCTTCTTCGCGAGCCGCTTTGCGGGCTGTTTCGTACGACTGATCATTCGTCACTTGAATGATTTCATCGTAAATTTTCGTGTTGAGGACTTCTGGCACGAATCCAGCGCCAATGCCTTGGATTTTATGCGGGCCCGGCTTGCCGCCTGACAATACAGGCGAGTCCGTCGGTTCCACTGCAACGATGTGGATGCCCGGGTAATGCTCTTTCAACACTTGGCCAGCGCCGGTGATGGTGCCGCCTGTACCGATTCCGGAAATGAACGCATCCAATTGCTCACCCATCGATTCCACGATTTCCGGTCCTGTTGTCAGTCGGTGCACTTCCGGATTCGCTTCATTCTTGAATTGCTGGGGCATGAACCAGCCGTTTTCAGCAGCCAGTTTTTCAGCTGTTTTAATGGCGCCGTTCGGACCGTTCATACCGTCAGGGCCTGGAGTCAGAACCAATTCTGCACCATATGCACGCAATAAGTTGCGGCGCTCCATGCTCATCGTTTCAGGCATGACCAATACGGATTTATAGCCTTTAGCCGCAGCAATCATTGCCAGGCCGATTCCCGTGTTGCCGCTTGTCGGTTCAATAATCGTGTCGCCTTGCTTTAAATTGCCGTCTTTTTCAGCAGCTTCAATCATTGCCAATGCGATGCGGTCTTTCACACTGCTGCCAGGATTGAAGTATTCCAATTTCAAATAAACCTCTGCATCTTCAGGGCCAGTCAGGCGATTTAATCTGACAATCGGTGTTTGGCCAATCAATTCGGTAACAGAATTTCCTATACGCGCCATTTCTCAACACTCCTAATCCCTAGTAGTTTTGTAAGTATTAATCTTTCCTTATCGTATCAATGTTTCTCATTTTCTGTCAAATTGTATACACCAAAAAGGCATTTCCAATGAGAAATGCCTTTCTGTTTTATTGGCCGTAAAACCATTCTGCGTCGAATTCTTTCCAGAAAGCTTCTGGAGTGACTGATTGAGGGAGCTGCTCAAGCGCAAGTTCGCGGCCGATATGGCCTTTGACTTCTTCGAAGGAGAACTTTTGGCCTTCCGCTTTATCCACCACCGCTACTATCGCCAGGCGGCCGTCTTTCAATGCCACCGGCTCTGACCACTTTCCAGTTTCGATCGATTGGACCGCTTTTGCAACGGCCGGATCGACAGACGGCTGGTCCGGGGAAATATAGCCGATGTCGCCGCCCAAGCTGGCAGACGCGGTATCAACCGATTTTTCGCGGGCCAGCGCTTCGAAGGAAGAACCGTTTTCAAGTTCTTTCAGCGCCGCTTCGGCCTCGCTTGCTGACTCGACGACCATCATGCTCGTGCGGTAGCCGTCCTCGACGTCATAAAGCGCCTGGTTTTCTTGATAAAACGCTTCGATTTTCTGGTCTTCAACCACGATATCTTTCGTCAGCACTTTTTCCAGAATCAATTGCGATTTCACTTGCTCGCGCAAGCTTTCCCCATTTTCTGCATACAGCGCCATATCGGTGCCATCCTGCGCAGTGCGGAGCATCGCAAGTTCGAGATCGATTTCTTTGTCGCTGACTTCGATGTTGTACTCTTCGGCTGCAGTGGCCATGACTTTTTGATTGACCAACCCAAGCAGGGTATCGCGGCCATGCTGCTCTTCCATCGCGGCCATCCATTCCTGGCGCGTGATCGAATCGCCTTGGACAGTGGCGACTTCTTCACTGCTGCCTGCTCCGTTCGGAATCAGCCAAGCAATGAACCACAGCAGGTTTCCAACAAATAATAGCAATAACAGGACCAGCAGCGGACCCGTCTTCAATCTTCTTCTCGGCGGACGCCCTGCAGTTGCCGGTGATGCAGCAGGGCGTTGCGTATTACGCGTGTAGCTCATCGATTAACGCTTCCAATTCTTCTTTAGAATAATGGTATTTTTCCAAACAGAAATGGCATTGCGTTTCAGCCATTCCTTGCTCTTCAATCATTTCGCGGATTTCTTTTTCACCGAGTCCCAAGATTCCTTCTGCAAAACGTTCTTTGGAGCAATTGCATTCAAACTTCACCGGCATTTTGTCCAAAATCTGCACATTTCCTTCGCCGAGCACTTCTTCCAAAATTCCTTCCGGCGTCAAACCGCGCTGGATCATTGTGGAAACAGGTTCGATATGAGCCAATCTTTTTTCGATTGCCGTAATCGTTTCGTCGTCAGTATCCGGCATCAATTGGATGATGAAACCGCCAGCAGCGAGAATGGAGTTGTCTGTATCCACCAAGACACCCAAGCCGACCGACGATGGCACCTGCTCAGAAACCGCGAAATAATAGGTCAGGTCTTCCGCAATTTCACCTGAGACGATCGGTGTCTGGCCCGTGAAATTCTCCTTCATGCCAAGGTCTTTAACAATCGCCAGCATGCCATTGGTGCCAACCGCTCCTTTAACATCCAGCTTGCCTTTGACCGACGAATCGATTTGGGTCTGTGGATTTGTTACGTAACCGCGCACCTTGCCATCAGCATCGCTGTCGACTAAGATGGCGCCGATCGGCCCTCCCCCTTGAATTTTCAACGTCACTTTGTCATCGCCTTTCAGCATTGCGCCAAGCATGACCCCTGCGGTCATCGCGCGCCCCAATGCAGCAGACGCTGTCGGCCAAGTCTGATGGCGGCGCTGCGCCTCCCCTACAGTTTCCGTCGCATCAGCGGCAAACGCCCGGACGCTGCCGTTAAAGCCCAGTCCGCGCACTAAATAATCTCCCATATTAATCGTTCCCTTCTAACGCCTGATTGCGTTTATAAATTAAATAAAGGCCCTTCAATGTCAAAAACGGATCCACTTTGTCGATCATCGACGATTCCGCCGCAATCAACGAAGCCATTCCCCCTGTCGCGATAACGGTCGGCTTTTGTTTGCTCTGCGACTTCATGCGCGCAATGATGCCTTCCGCTTGCCCGACATAGCCGAAGACGATGCCGGCCTGCATAGCTGATACGGTGTTTTTCCCGACGACGTTTGCCGGACGCGCAATCTCGATGCGCGGCAGTTTCGATGCACGATTGTACAACGCTTCGGTGGAAATGCCAATGCCCGGCGCAATCGCCCCGCCCATGTATTGCTGGCGTTCGTCAATGTAACAATACGTTGTCGCCGTTCCAAAATCGACAATGATCAACGGAGTTCCGTATTCATGGATCGCCGCAACCGCATTGACGATCCGGTCTGCTCCGACTTCACGCGGGTTATCGTACTTGATATTGAGACCGGTTTTTACGCCAGGCCCGACAACCATCGGCTTAATGTGAAAATATTTCTGGCACATCCGCTCCAGCGAAAACATGATTGGCGGCACGACAGAAGACATGATGATGCCGCCGATCGCTTCAAATCCGAGGCCGGAGTCATTCAGCAGCATTTTGATTTGCATGCCGTATTCATCTTCCGTTTTGTGGCGGTCTGTTTCAAGCCGCCAATGATGCAGCAGCTGCTGCTCCCCATAGACACCCAAAACAATATTCGTGTTTCCGACATCCATTACTAAAATCATATTTGAGCCCTCACTTATCAACGATTTTCCAACACATCATACCATATTTTCAGAGAAATAAAAAAACCGATCGGCCGTTCCTAAAAAGGAAAGGTCGATCGGTCTTAACACGTCTTATTTACGGTCTTCCTGAATCGGTCCAACGGCTTCACCGGATCTGCCTTCTTTTGGCAAATCGCCAGCTGAAGGATCACTCGGAGCACCCGTTACATCCACTGCTTCATCGTCTTTCGACAAATCAACAGCATCTTTTTCAAAATCGCCGTTCAATGCTTCGTAAGAACGTTCCGGAAGCGTGCCGTGGTCTTTCAAGTGAAGGATTTGGCCCGCATCCAACGTTTCCACTTCAAGCAAAGTATTGGCAATCAACGATAGAAGATCTTTGTTTTCAGTCAGGATCTCTTTCGTGCGCAAGTACTGCTCTTTGATGATGCGCTGGATTTCCTGATCGATTTCAAATGCGATGGCATCTGAATAATTCTGGTCTGAGTTGAAATCGCGCCCAAGGAAGACATTGCCGCCTTGCGCCTGGCCGAATTGGATCGGTCCGATTTTGTCGCTCATTCCATATTCAGTAACCATGCTTCTCGCAATGGCTGTCGCACGCTGGAAGTCATTATGCGCTCCGGTTGAAACTTCACCGAAACTTAAGTCTTCCGCAACACGTCCGCCAAGCAAACCTGAAATCTTATCAAGCAATTCCGGTTTCGTCATGAAGTAGCGATCTTCTTTCGGCAGCATGACAGCATAGCCGCCTGCTTGCCCACGAGGAACGATCGTCACTTTATGGACAGTTTCCGCATCGTCGAGAATCAACCCAACAACCGTATGGCCGGCTTCGTGGAATGCCACGATATTGCGTTCTTTTTTCGAAATGACACGATTCTTTTTAGCTGGTCCCGCAATAACGCGGTCCGTCGCTTCATCGATATCGGACATGTCGATTTTCAATTTATTGCGTCGAGCGGCCACCAGGGCTGCTTCGTTCAATAAGTTTTCCAAATCCGCTCCCGAGAATCCAGGAGTGCGCTGTGCGATGGCTTTCATATCGACAGTCGGATCCAAAGGCTTGTTGCGTGCATGCACTTTCAAGACTTCTTCGCGACCTTTGACGTCCGGGCGGCCAACTGTAATCTGGCGATCGAAACGGCCTGGGCGAAGAAGTGCCGGATCCAGGATATCTGGCCGGTTTGTAGCTGCGATGATGATGACGCCTTCGTTCGCGCCAAATCCATCCATTTCTACAAGCAATTGGTTCAATGTCTGCTCACGCTCATCGTGTCCACCGCCGAGGCCTGCGCCACGCTGGCGTCCAACTGCATCAATCTCATCAATAAAAATGATACATGGTGAATTTTTCTTCGCATTTTCGAAAAGGTCACGGACACGGGAAGCCCCGACGCCGACGAACATTTCAACGAAATCCGAACCACTGATCGAGAAGAAGGGAACGCCCGCTTCTCCAGCAACCGCACGGGCCAAAAGTGTTTTACCGGTACCCGGAGGCCCGACAAGCAAAATCCCTTTTGGAATGCGCGCACCGATATCAGCGAAACGGCGAGGATCTTTCAGGAAGTCAACAACTTCCACTAGCTCCTGTTTCTCTTCGTCTGCTCCAGCTACGTCATTGAAGCGGACTTTATGTTTCTGATCATCGTACAGCTTCGCTTTGCTTTTCCCGAAATTCATCACTCGGCCGCCACCGCCGCCTTGTGATTGGTTAAGCAGGAAGAAGAAGAGGATGAAGATGATGATGAATGGAATGATGCCAGTGAAGAATTGAACCCATCCGCTTGTCTGCGGGGCTTTCAAGAAATCCACGTCGGCACCCTCGGATGTCGCAATTTCATCAATTTGTGTAATTAACGCTTCGTTTTCCACAGGGATATTGGTGACGAAAGTTTCATCGTCTTTGTACGTTTTCAATTTACCTGTCACTTCGTAGACATTTGCATCAGGTTGGATGGTAATTTCTGAAATCGTCCCGCCTTGGACAGCTTCCAAGAATTCATTGTATCCTATTTCGTTAGTCGGTTGGTTACTGTTATTGAACGTCCCCAAAATACCGATAATAACTAGGAAGATTAGTAGATAAAATATGGTGTACCGAAATATTCGATTCATCCCAAGCCTCCTCATAAAGTTTCCAAAAACTATACTAAATACTACCATACGAGCATTTCCGCATACAACGAAAAGCCCTTAGCTTTGCGGGTGAATCCGTATTGTGTGAACTTCTTTTGACTATTCTTGATCTTCGCTGTAAACAGCAGGTTTCAAGACGCCAATATATGGAAGATTACGGTATTTTTCCGCATAGTCCAAACCATATCCCACAACGAATGCATCCGGAACTTCAAATCCGATATAATCGGCTTTCAAATCCACTTTGCGGCCAGACGGCTTATCCAGCAACGTAACAATTTTGATCGAGTTCGCTTTGCGGTATTTGAATAAATCCACCAAATAGCTGAGCGTCAGTCCGCTGTCGATGATGTCTTCAATGATCAGTAGATCGCGGCCTTCCACGCTGGCGTTCAAATCTTTAATGATTTTCACTTCACCTGAAGAAACAGTCGCATTGCCGTAGCTTGAAACGTCCATGAAATCCATTTCCACATAACCGTCGATGCGCTTCATCAAATCGCCCATAAATGGCATTGCACCTTTTAATACGCCGATTGCCAACGGGTATTTATCCTGATAGTCGCGAGTAAGGATTGCTCCTAATTCCCGCGCTTTCTCTTGCAAACTTTCTTCCGTGATCAATATTTCTTCAATGTCTTTTTGTAGCATGGTGGGCCTCCTAGTTAATCCGCTTTTTGCGTTTTCTCGTGGTGCTCTATCAATACCCAGTCGTCACCAGCACGCGGTTCGCGGCTGAAAAGACTGGATGGGCGCAGTCCTGGAATCAGCAATACCTCATCTTTTTCCGTTGCAATGACCGGCCAATTCTCTCTTTCACAAACAGGGACTTTCTCATCGATCATCAGGCGCGACACTTTTTTCGGCTGCTGCATGCCGGCAAGTTTGATCCGGTCTCCCGGCTTGCGGCTTCTGATGAACATCCTGTCGTGTTTAGATGCGGCGAAATACCAAAATACAGCATTCTCTTCTTTTTCAACCTGCAGCAAAGGGACCTTTTTGTACCGAAACCCGTTCACTCTTTCAGACCAGTCACCTGTGATGGGCATTGCATCTATTGCAGTTGCCGGATGGACCGGCTGTCGGCTAAAGAACACCGCGTCGTATTGGCGTGTCATCATATAATTATGCGGCAGATGCAGAAAAACAGTACCGGCTGAAACTTGCATGGCGTTTTGAACCTGTTCAGCCAATTGCTTTGTTATCGACACTTGCTGCCCATTATATAGATAGTTTAATAGTATTAGAACCATTCTTTTTTGTAAAGCAAGTGCTCCGCTTCTGAAACTTTCAGCCGACAAGCATAGCCGGCCATCTGTCCAACGAACCAGTCCGTCCACTTGTTCACGTGCCAGTCCGTCCAAAAAACGCTGGTCTTCCTGCAGCGTTTCGGCAAGTTCGACGAAATGATCCGACACCGACGGCTCTTCTTTCTTCAGCAGCGGTACAATTGCTTCCCGAACGCGGTTGCGTGTATAAATCGGTTCCGCGTTGCTGGAATCTTCCCGGTGGACAACGCCATGGCGCCGGGCATAATCAGCGACCTCGTCTTTTGTCACCGCGAACTGCGGCCGGATGAGCTCCCCTTCGCCGAACGGGCGGCGCAAAGGCATGCCGAACAGACCCGATTGCAGCGACCCTCTCAAGCCTGCCATCAATACCGTCTCCAATTGGTCATCAGCGTGGTGGGCAGTTGCAAACTTCTGCGCCTTCTCGGCTGCCATCACTTCCTTGAAATAAGCATAGCGTTCATCGCGGCACACCTGCTGTTTATTGCCGCCCGCCGTTTCCAAGATGGCTGGGATTGGTATCGATCGGCTGAAACAAGAAACTTTCCAATGCCGGCAAGTTTCTTCAGTGAAACTGCGATCCATGCGGGATTCCTCGCCGCGCAGCATGTGGTCGACGTGCACGGCCGACACCGCTACTCCGAAAGCCTGCTCGTTCATTTTCAAGAAATGCACCAGCACGAGCGAATCAATGCCGCCGGAACAGCCGACAAGCACCTGTTCTCCCGGAACCAGCAACTGGTGTTTTTTGATAAAGGCCGCCATCTTCTTTTCGTATGTTTCCATGCACTCACCTCTCCCCGGCCTTTTTATCATCTATATAAAAAGAACGCCCTAAAACTTTTTTCTAAATCTGATTGACACTCCGCCATTTAGATAGTATGATTTGAAATGTTCGTTTGAACAAAGGCGGCGTAGCTCAGCTGGCTAGAGCGTACGGTTCATACCCGTGAGGTCGGGGGTTCGATCCCCTCTGCCGCCATCATCGTTGTTAAAAGCAGCATCCTGACAAAGGATGCTGCTTTTTTTTGCGTTCAAGCGCATTTTGCACCTTATAAAAAAAACGCTCCCCTCGAAGGAGAAGCGTTTCGATATGAATTGTTAAGCTGTCATGAAGCATTTTCCTATGCTATTAAAACAGCTAGCAAGTTAGCCTCTTTTTGCACCGCGGCCGCCGCGCTTGGATTCTGTAGCGCGTTTCAATGAAGTTGCGTTTTCTTCACTTTCCTTCAAGAACTTCGCCATTTTCGTCTCGAAGTTTTCTTTTGGTGCGCGTTCAAACGAACGGTTATTGCTCGGACGTGGACGCTGCGGACGATCCGGACGTACCGGTGCGCCTTCTGGCTGTGGTTTCGCTTTGCGGATGGACAGACCGATTTTGCCGTCTGCTTCCACATTCATCACTTTGACTTCCACCATTTCGCCGACTTTAAGATGATCGTTGATATCTTTGACGTAATTGTCTGCGACTTCACTGATATGCACGAGGCCTGTTGCACCAGTTGGTAACTGAACGAATGCTCCGAAATTTGTGATACCTGTTACTTTACCTTCTAACTTGCTGCCTACTTCAATCGACATAAAAAAAATGCTCCTCCTTAAAAATTAAGATGACCGCCATATGGGGCCAAAAAACTCATTTATGCGGGACGTTGCCCGAATTTTATTATAACACTTTTTATTATAACCAGCAAAAAAAGAGTGTCAACTGACTACTCTTCTTTAACTTCATCTTCTTCATTTTTATGGTCTTCGTTCGGCGTTGTGAAAATGATTTCACCCTCATCCGACAGGAAATATTCCTTGCGGGCCAATTTTGCTATGTAATCGTCATCGTTCAACAGCATGATCTGTTCTTCGAGCTGCGCTTGTTCTTTTTCGACTTCCTCAAGCGCTGCCAGCGTTTCGGCACGCTGCGCTTCTTTCTCCGCCATGCTTTGCGACTGCGCATAAATCGTGGTCCCAATCCAGATGGTGGCCAGCAATACGAGCACCCCGAATACCGAGAGCCTTCTGAAAAGGCGGACTTTATGCGCCTGCTGGCGTTTTTCCTGCCGTTCAACGGAGCGGACGTAATCATTTCGAATTGAAGCGACTTCCGGACTGCCTGCATTCTTCTTCCTCTTCAAACCCATGACTTTCCCTCCTCCTACTCACTTTGATGCCATTATACACGATTATGGGAAATTTTATAAGATTTTTTTGCATTCCCTGCCGTTTTTACAGCATTTCCGCTGCTCCGCTCAAAAACAGCAGATTATTTATTAATAAAAATACTATTGACTTAATTTTTATGCAGTCTATAATATTATTAACTCTAATCAAAGGCTAATTAAATCATCTTTATTTAAAATTTACTTTTTTCGAGTTAATAAATATACATTAATAATGAATAAACGCTAGGAGGCGAAATTATGGCAGGATTGTTGTCACTTGCAAACGGCATAGACTTTTCAGGAGATTGGCATGGAGATGCGGGGCACGTACAAGGAGAGATTGTCTTTTTTACCGGAATGACGGGATATGAGGAAGTATTGACGGATCCTTCCTATAAAGGGCAAATTATTGTGTTTTCTTATCCATTGATCGGCCAGTATGGCGTCCAGGCGGCGCATATCCAATCGGAAAAAATTCAAGCAGCAGGGATTGTCGTCGCCGAGCTTTACGACGGGCCTGTCGAAAAAGGAGCAATGCCCCTTGCGGAGTTCGCCCGGAAAGCACAGGTGCCGATACTCAGCGGCGCCGATACCCGCTCCATCATCCAAGCAGTGCGTGAATCGGGGACGATGCAATCGCACTTGGCCTCCGCTTTCGCAGGGACAGGCGAATGGCAGCCCGTGCAAACCGATTTCTTTGCGGTGCCGGACAGCTCTGCTGAGGTGGTGGTATTCGGTGAAGGCCACCTTCACATCGGCTTGATCGACTTCCATTATAAATCATCGATCTTAACGGAATTGCTGCAGCGCAATTGCAAAGTCAGCGTCATTCCGCATACCTTGCCGACCAACCAGCTGGACAGGCTCGGGCTGGACGGCCTGCTGTTTTCAAACGGACCCGGCGACCCGGCTGCCCTGGCGCCGCTGTTTCCGGTCTACCGGGACTGGGCGGAGCGCTATCCGACATTCGGCATCTGCCTCGGCCACCAAGTGCTCGCGTCCAGTTTCGGCGCCAAGACCACCAAATTGCCATTCGGCCACCGCGGGGCGAACCATCCCGTCATCAATGTGAAAACCCAGCAGGTTTCGATGAGCTCGCAGAACCATAGCTATGTCGTCGAAGACGCGAGCATCGGTGAAACGCCGTTGTCGATCCTTTATAAAAACGTCAACGATGGCAGCATCGAAGGGCTGTTCCATGAAGAGCTCCCGCTCCTGACGGTCCAATTCCACCCGGAAGCCGCTCCCGGCCCTGCTGACCATCTGGCGTTGTTCAGCCAGTTTCTAACCACAGCCCAACAGAAAAAGAAGGTGAAAATGCATGCCTAAGCAGCAAGACATAAAAAAAGTATTGGTTATCGGCTCTGGCGCGATTGTCATCGGCCAAGCTGCTGAATTCGATTATTCCGGCACCCAGGCTTGCCTGGCCCTCAAAGAGGAAGGCATCGAAGTGATCCTCGTCAACAACAACCCGGCGACCATCATGACGGACAAGAGCATGTCGGACAAAGTCTATTTCGAACCGCTGACAACTGACAGCGTCACTGCCATCATCGCCAAAGAACGCCCGGACGGCTTATTGGCGACCGTCGGCGGACAGACCGGATTGAACCTGGCAATGGCATTGTCGGATGCCGGCGTCCTCGCAGAGTATGGCGTACGCCTGCTTGGCACGAATATCGGCTCAATCAAACAAGCCGAAGACCGCGAACAATTCCGCGCATTAATGCACAAGCTTGGTGAACCGGTGCCGCAGAGCGCCATCGTCTACTCGACGGACAGCGCCCTTCAATTCGCCGAACAAACCGGCTACCCGCTCATCGTACGCCCTGCTTATACCCTGGGCGGCTTCGGCGGCGGCATCGCACAGGATGAAACAGCTTATATCTCGCTCGTCCAGCAAGGCCTGAGCGCAAGCCCGATCAAGCAATGCCTCGTGGAAAAAAGCATCGCGGGCTATAAGGAAATCGAATACGAGGTCATGCGTGATGCTGCCGGAACGTGCATCACGATTTGCAATATGGAAAACATGGACCCGGTCGGTGTCCACACCGGCGATTCCATCGTCGTGGCGCCGAGCCAGACGATGAATGACCGCGAATATCACTTGCTGCGCACCGCATCCATCCATATTATCGAGGCACTCGGCATCATTGGCGCCTGCAACGTGCAATTTGCGCTCCATCCGGAAAACTCCACGTATTACTTGATCGAAGTGAATCCGCGGGTCAGCCGTTCGTCGGCGCTGGCATCAAAAGCGACCGGTTACCCGATCGCTAAAATCGCCGCCAAGCTGGCACTCGGCTATTTGCTGGCAGAATTGAAAAATCCGGTGACCGGCACGACGTTCGCGAGCTTTGAGCCTGCGCTCGATTACGCCGTCGTCAAAATTCCGCGCTGGCCATTCGACCAATTCCAGGACGCCGACCGTTCACTAGGAACGCAGATGAAAGCGACCGGCGAAGTCATGGCCATCGAACGCAGCATGGAAGCCGCGTTCCAAAAAGCGGTGCGTTCGCTTGATATTCCACTCGACGGCTTCCGCTTGCCCGCTTTGGCGGAAATGCCGACGGCCCGTTTGGAAGAGCTTGCCGCCGCGCCAGATGACCGCCGCTTGTTCGTGCTGTTCGAATTGCTGGTGCGCAATAAAAGCATGGCGCATCTCCATGAGCTGACGGCGATTTCGCCTTATTTCCTCCATGTCCTGAAACGCATCGTTGATGAATGGCGCAAACTCCAATTGCTGTCATGGAACGATATGACCTACCAGCGTCTGCTGCAAGCGAAATCACTTGGTTTCAGCGACCGGCAGCTGGCCGATTTATGGCATATCTCCCCTTCTGAAATCTGGGGGCAGCGCAAAAGCTGGGGCATGTCTCCTGCTTACCGCGTCATTGATACGTGCGCCGCGGAATTCCGCTCGCAGACGAATTATTTTTATTCCACGTGGAGCGGCTCTTCCGACGCGCGCTCTTCCAACCCGAAAAAAGTGGCGGTCATCGGTTCAGGCCCGATCCGCATCGGCCAAGGCATCGAGTTCGATTATTGCTGCGTCCACAGTGTCATGGCGCTGCAGCAGCTCGGCTATGAAGCGGTGATGATCAACAACAACCCGGAAACGGTCAGCACGGATTACGAAATCGCCGATGCGCTGTACTTCGAACCGATGGCAGCGGAAGACATCCTGAATGTCCTGGACTTTGAAGGCATCACCAACGTCATTGTCCAGTTCGGCGGACAGACGTCACTGAATGTCGCGGCCGAATTGGAAGAAGCGGGCATCACCGTGCTCGGCTCGACCGTCGACCTGCTGGACCAAATGGAAGACCGCGACCGGTTTTATGCGTTTCTTGAGTCGATCGGACTCCCGGCCATTCCCAGCTACACGGCCGAAACCCCTGAGCAAGTCCCGCAATTCGCTAAAAAGCTCGGCTACCCCGTTCTCCTTCGCCCGTCTTATGTCATCGGCGGCAAAGGGATGAACGTTCTGCATAATGAAACCGAGCTTGCGCAATGGCTGGCACAGACAGAAGCCGTGTTCCCGGTATTGGTCGACCATTTCATCACCGGCAAAGAAGTCGAAGCCGATATCTTGACGGACGGTGAAAACGTCTGGGTATCCGCCATCTTCGAACACATCGAAGGCACCGGCGTCCATTCCGGCGACAGCATTTCCATCACGCCGCCGATCACACTGTCGGCGCATGAACTCGAAGAGATTGCCAGCACCGCGAAGCACATCGCTGGCAATATGGCGTATAAAGGCTTGTTCAACATCCAGTTCGTCTATGAACAAGGCCGCTTGTTCGTCATGGAAATCAACCCGCGGGCATCGCGCACAGCTCCAATCAGCTCCAAAGTGACCGGCGTTCCGTTGGTGCAGCATGCCACTGCGCTGATGCTCGGCATTCCGTACGGGGAGCTTGGCATCGAGGAGGATTATAACGGCCAGCCGGAATACACGGTAAAAGCGCCCGTGTTCTCCCATATCAAGCTGCCTGGCCTGTCGCCGGTGCTGTCGCCTGAAATGATGTCGACCGGCGAGGTCATCGGCCAAAGCCCGGATGCCAACATTGCCATGTACAAAGCGCTCGTTGGCGCTTCGCAGCAATTGGCGGACTTGGACGGCGGCGGCACAATTTTCATCACCGATGCATCGCTGCCGTTGATCGACTTGGATTTCTGGCTGAAGCATGGCTTCGCCTTCCATACAGAAGAATCGCTGCCATTCGAAAAATGGCTGGCGACAGATAACAAAAAAGCTTATATCGACTTGACGCTGGAACCCGACAAGGCACAGGCGGCCCAAGCAGCTGTCCGCCGCCTTCACGTCTGGACGCGCCGCGAAACCATCGCTGCGTTCCAGGAAGCTGTGAAACTCATCAACGGATCGACGAAAGGAGTGCTTGCGAAATGACAATGACATTGACATCCGCTACACAACTGACCCAGAATCATTTATTGTCGCTGAAAGATTACAGCACCGAAGAAATCTTGGAGCTGCTGGCGCTTGCCGCGGATCTGAAAAAGCCTGAAAACAAACACCTGCCTTTGCTGCAAGGCAAAGTGCTTGGCATGATTTTCGAGAAATCTTCGACGCGCACGCGCGTATCATTCGAAGCAGGCATGCTGCAGCTCGGGGGCCATGCGATGCACCTCAGCACGCGCGACATCCAGATGGGCCGCGGCGAGACGATCGCTGACACCGCCCAAGTCCTGTCCGGCTATTTGGACGGCATCATGATCCGCACGTTCCACCAGGCGACGGTCGAAGAATTCGCCGCCAACAGCAAAGTGCCGGTCATCAACGGTTTGACCGATGATTTCCATCCGTGCCAAGTGCTTGCTGATTTGTTGACGATCCAGGAACATTTCGGCGTGCTTGCCGGCAAGAAAATGGCATATATCGGCGACGCCAACAATATGTCGAATTCATTGATGATCGGTGCGGCGAAAGTCGGCATGGACATCACCATCGCCTCCCCTGCCGCCTACGCCCCGAAACCGGACATGGTGGCATTGGCGCAAAGCATCGCGCTGGAAACCGGCGCAAACATTCACGTAACGACAGACCCGGTTGAAGCAGTGGCCGGCTGCGATGTCATCTATACGGATGTATGGGCCAGCATGGGCCAAGAAGCGGAAGCGCTTGAGCGCATGGAGCATTTCAAGAATTTCCAGGTAAACGAAGAGCTGGTAAAGCACGCAAATAGCCATTATATTTTCATGCATTGCCTGCCGGCCCACCGTGAAGAAGAAGTCACTACCGCTATTCTTGAAGGGCCGAACTCGGTCGTCTTCCAAGAAGCGGAAAATCGCCTGCATACACAAAAAGCGCTGCTTGTTGCACTTATGGGCAAGTGATTGCTTCGTGAGTAAGCATGCAATGATTTATCCAATCAAAAAAGCTGCACCTGAGCCCATTGCTCCGGTGCAGCTTTTTCTTGTGTTGCGTTTTAACTCTTACGCTTCGTCATCGATGAACTGGGGTTCGACTTTATCCAGCTTTTCTTCGTTTAAGATTGTATACATATTCGCCGTTTCTTCTTTCTTGGCGTTTTCTTTGATTTGGTCGACACGTACCGTAACCACTTTTTGGCCAAAACGGATTTGCAGTTCATCGTTTTCTTTGATGACGGAACTCGCTTTGGCTTTCGAACCGTTTACAGTGATGCGGCCTTGGTCGGCCACTTCTTTCGCCAGCGTGCGGCGCTTGATCAAACGCGAGACTTTCAAAAATTTATCGAGGCGCATAGTCAGTCTTCCTTTCTTGCCAATGCTTTGGCTTCGTTCCAATATTGATCGAGCTGCTCAAGCGTATAGTCGCTGAATTTTCCAGTCCCTTCTGTGACGCGTTTTTCAACGTGCCCGAAGCGCTTGCGGAATTTGCTATTGGCTTGGATCATCGCCTGCTCCGGCGACAAGCCGTAAAAGCGCGCGATGTTGACCAATGTAAACAGCAAATCGCCGAATTCATCGAGTTGGCGCTCTTTTGTCCCTTTCGCCGCTTCCTGCTGGAATTCCTGCCATTCTTCCTGGAATTTATTCCATGCACCGTCTGCATCGGGCCAGGTAAAGCCGGCTTCCGCCGCTTTTTTCTGGTAGTTGTACGAGGTTTCCAATGCCGAACTAAAGCGCTGCTGGCCGTCGAGAAGCGATTCTGCCGCCGGCTTTTCCTGCGCTTTGATGCTTTCCCAGTTCGCCACGACGTCCTCTGCACCGCCGACTTTCACGTCACCGAAAACATGCGGGTGGCGGCGGATCATTTTGCTGCTGATCGACGCCAGGACATCTTCCAGCTGGAAATAGCCATTGTCCTGGCCGATTTGCGCATGCAGAAAGACTTGCAGCAACACGTCGCCGAGTTCTTCGGCAATCGCTTCATCGTCTTGTTCGTCGATCGCCTGCAGCAATTCGTGCGCTTCTTCCAATAAATACGGGCGCAGCGACTCATGCGTCTGCTCACGGTCCCACGGACAGCCATCGGGACCGCGCAATGTGGCGATGATCGCCCGGAACGTCTGCCATTCCTTGATGCGGTCCAGCTGCGCTTCTACCGGCGGCACGTAGATTGTCGTCAAATTATTCACTTCCGTTGAGCGGTCAAGCTCATAAAGCGGCACGGATTTCAGCAATTCTCCCGCTGAACCCGCTGCCGTAACAATCGTCACCGGATAATCTTCCGGGTATTTCTCCATCAACGCGAGCTTCACTTCTGAAGCGCTGAAGGAGTCGTAGACTTGTGCGATCAGCACATGCTGCGCCATATTGACGTCATCGCTGTGCAGCGCTGTGCCATCCAGCAATTGAAAGCCTTCGATCGGATCTATGCGCAAGGCACCGAAAATGGCGTCGAGAAAACTTTGCCCGCCTTCGATCGATAAGCGGCAGCGCCCTTCTTTTTCTGCAGCGACCAAATGCTGCACCGTCTGTTCCGCAACGAGCGGGTGGCCCGGCACTGCATACATGACCGGCTGCTGCGCGGATAACGCGATCAGCGTATCGGCAATTTCCTGATACACCGGCTCAAACGCATCGTGCTTTTCGTAGACCGCGTCAAACGATGTCCAGCTGATGCCTTCTTGCGCCAGTTCGCTCAAAACTGGATGGTCCGCAGTCCGCACATATAATTCCGTTGCCTGCTTCAAGCTTTTATAGACGCCGAACGGCAGCTGGTCCAAATCTCCAGCGCCAAGGCCGATTACGCGTATGGTATTCATATGTCATCACCTTTTCTGTTTTCTGATCCACAATTGAAGACCGGCAATTTTCCGACCGAATGGCATGATGTACCATTGCTTCTCCGTAATGATGCGGCTTTTCGCAATTAGCGCCATAAATACAGCTGCACCAAGGGCCACTGCTGTCAATGCTGTAGAAAGCGCCTGCATGCGGCTGGAAAAAGAGTCAAACAGCACCATATCTGCAAACAACGCCCAAGCCGTTACAACCACTCCCATCGCCGCTGAAGCGAGGAGAATCCAGCCGTAATAGCAGGTTGGCGCAAAATGGATCGGCCAGACCCGTTTGAAATACAGCAATAGCCCGGCCACAATCAGCGCTAAGCCGAGATTGCCGGCAAGCGCGGCACCAGCCACTCCCCATAACGGCACCAGCAGCGCATTAAAAATCACTTTCACCGCCAGTCCGCCAGCCAATAACAAAGCCGGCACTTTCACTTTGCCGAGTCCGTGCAGCATGGCGGCCATGACGAGAATGAGCGACATCCAGACGATTTGCCAGCTGAAAATGATCAATGCCGCTGAGCCGTCACGCGTCTCGAACAGCATTTCATTGACATAAGGCATGACAAACGCCAAGCCTGCCGCTGACGCGACTGCGAACAGAAACGAAATGCGAAAAGCAAGCTGGGCGTATACTTCCGCCGAACGGCCGCTTTGCTTTTTCGCCATATGTGCGACGAGGGGCACGATAGCGAGTGCCAGCGACGACGCAATCAGCAAGCCGAATTGGACGAGCGGCTGGCCGCGGTCGTACACGCCTTTTTGCTCCATCGCCGCCATTCGCCCCATGCCGTTTTCCGTCAGCAAACGGAAGATTGTAAACGAATCCGCCAGCTGAAAAAACAATAAAATCAGCGAACTCATGCTGACACCTAGCGATATGGCCATCAGCGCTTTGATGACCGGCCATTTTTTCAACGCAGACACACGCGGAAAGCGCAGCTGGCGTTTGCGGAAAAAGACGAGCAGCAAAAACGCGCCCGCCAACGCGCCGGCTGCCGCTCCGAATATTGCTGTCTGGCCGGCCGCATACAATGAAAAGCCGTTCGACACCACGATCCACGTGCCAATCAGGATCACGGTGACGCGGGCTGCCTGTTCCGCTACTTGTGCATAGGCGACCGGCGCCATGTCATTGCGCGATTGGAAAAGCCCTTTCAGCACGGCGAGCACAGGCATCAGCAGCACGGCGAAAGCGCCGGCTTCCAGCAGCGGTGCCAGTAAAGGATCGCCCATCCAGCCTGCCAAGCGGCCAGCGCCGAAATACAATCCTCCGAATATCAACAGCGAGACCGCCGTGATAAAGCTGAAGGCAACACGCAAAATCCCGCCTTGGTCGGCTTCAGGCGCATCCGCCAGCACTTTCGACACCGCAACGGCAAAACCGTATGACGTCCACGCCGCGAAAATTCCGATGAACGGATACACTTGCTGGTAGATGTAGAAGCCTTGGTCGCCGACCATGTTCTGAAACGGCACCCGGTAAACCGCGCTGAGCAACTTGACGATGAAGCCTGCCAACGTCAACAGCACAGTGCCTTTCATGAATGTTTTCATCGTTCCTTCATTATTCAACGGGCCCCACCCATTCCTTCGCATTAAAATTCATCCGCATCAGCCGACCGGTTTTTCTTCCTTCAATGATTCCGGAAGCAGCTTGATCATGCCTTCAAGAACGTCGAATGGGTGTGTTTTACCGGTTTTTGTGTCATCGATCGACATCACCAATTGCTGGCCGGCCATCCGGAAACCGACAGCGCGGCCGAATGCAGCGGATTGTTCCACCAATTTGCCGCCGTTGACCGAAGTCGTACCGCGTTCGCTCAGTTTGACCGCCGTAACCGAGCCGCTGCGCTTGATCGATTCGACTCCTGCCATACGCGCCCATACTTTCATGCGGGCAATGCGCAGCAGGCGGTCCGTTTCAATCGGCATATCGCCGAAGCGGTCGATGAGCTCATCCTGCAGCTCTGACACTTCCTCGACATCGGTAATGCCTTTGACGCGCTTGTACATCTGGATTTTCTGGTAGCCGTCGCCGATATAGCTGTCCGGAATATAAGCATCGATATCGAGCGAAATCTCGATTTCCGGCACCACTTCCTTCTTATTGCCCGTGCGGCGCTCTTCAATCGCCTGCTCAAGCATTTGTGAATACAAATCAAAGCCGACCGAATCGATAAAGCCGTGCTGCTGTGAACCGAGCAGATTGCCCGCTCCGCGGATCGACAAATCGCGCATGGCGATTTTAAAGCCGGAGCCGAGTTCGGTAAACTCCTTGATCGCCATCAGCCTTTTTTCAGCGACATCCGTCAGCACTTTATCGCGCTGGTACATGAAATACGCATACGCGACACGGTTCGACCGGCCGACGCGGCCACGCAATTGATACAATTGCGACAAGCCCATACGGTCGGCGTTGTAGACGATGAGCGTATTGACGTTCGGAATGTCGATGCCCGTCTCGATGATCGTTGTCGTCACCAAGACGTCGTATTCGCCGTCCAGGAAACTGAGAATCGTCGATTCCAATTCCGATTCCGACATTTGCCCGTGGGCATAACCAACACGCGCTTCCGGCACGAGCGCCTGGATTTCTTCCACCTTGCGGGTCATGTCGTCAACACGGTTGTACAGATAGAACACTTGCCCGCCGCGCGCCATTTCGCGTTCAATGGCTTCGCGCACCAATGCGCCGTTATGCTCCATGACATAACTCTGCACAGGGAAACGGTTGGCCGGCGGCGTTTCAATGACCGATAAATCACGGACGCCGATCATCGACATGTGAAGCGTACGTGGAATCGGTGTAGCCGTCAGCGTCAAGACGTCGACATTGGTTTTCATTTGTTTAATCTTTTCTTTATGCGTAACGCCAAAGCGCTGCTCTTCATCAACGATCAACAGCCCTAAATCTTTATAGGCGATGTCTTTCGACAAAATTCGGTGCGTGCCGACTACGACATCGACCGTGCCGTTCTTCAAGCCTTTCGCTGTCTCAGTCTGCTGCTTTTTCGAACGGAAGCGGCTCATGAGGCCGACGGTGATCGGATAATCCTTGAAGCGTTCAGCCATCGTTTCGAAATGCTGCTGCGCCAAAATCGTCGTCGGCACGAGGAATGCCACCTGTTTGCCGTCCAGCACGGCTTTGAACGCCGCGCGGATGGCCACTTCGGTCTTGCCATAGCCGACATCGCCGCATACAAGGCGGTCCATCGGCCGCTCGTTTTCCATGTCGCGCTTCACTTCATTGATCGAACGCTCCTGGTCGACGGTTTCCTCATAAGGGAATTCCGCCTCGAATTGGCGCTGCATGTCCTGCTCTTTGGAAAATGCATAGCCTTTCTGGGCTTCGCGTTCTGCGTACAATTTGATGAGGTCGTCCGCCATGTCCTGGACGGCAGCCGATACTTTCCTGCGCGTCTTCTGCCATTCCGCCCCGCCCATCTTATGGAGCTTCGGCTCTTTTTCTTCCGAAGCGATGTATTTCTGGATCAGGTCGATTTGGTCGACGGGAACGAATAATTTATCATCGGCTTTGTAAATGATGTGCAGGTAATCTTTGTGGATGCCGCCGATTTCCAGCGTCTCGATGCCGACATAGCGTCCGATGCCGTGATGGACATGGACAATATAATCTCCGGGTTTTATTTCCGAATAGCTTTTAATGCGCTCGGCATTCGTCAGCTTTTGCGGGCGGCTTTTTTTCTTCGCCTGCTGCTTGAACATCTCTGCGTCTGTAATGACCGCAATCCGCTGCAGCGGCATTTCAAAACCAGACGATAAATCACCATCGACCAAATAGATATGGCCGCCTTGCACTTCTGTCTGCGGATTGAATATTTCCGCCTCCATGCCGTAATCTTCGAGCACCGACCGTACTTTTTCCAAGCGTTCATTGCCTTCTGCAATGACGAAGGCCTGGAATTTCGCGAGCTGCCAGCGTTCCATTTCCGCTTTCAATAAATTCATCTGGCCATGGAATGACTGCATCGGTTTGCACGAAAAGGCGATCGACTTTTTGACTTGAACGGATGGAAATGTCCGGACAAACAGCGACAGGAACGTCACTTTTTGCTTGGTTTTTTGCAACACTTCCCGGAACGTGTAAGACAGCCGCAGGTCATGCAGGAATTTCCCTTCTTCCAGCAGCGACACAATCCAGTCCCCTTCTTCACGTTCCAGCGTTTCGGTCATTTCCTGGATGCGCCCGAGCTCATCAAAAAAGATAAAGCCGTCTGCGGGGAAATAATCCGCCAAAAAGGAAGATTGCGTTTCCACCAATGCCGCATATTTCGCTACCTGATCGGGCACATTGCCTTCCCGCAGCATGTCGATATCATGCTGGATATGCAGCAGCAACGCTTCTTTCGTATCTTCGGCTTTGATTGATTTCAGCGATTTCGCGAGCTGCGCTTCAATCTCGTCGGCAAGCTGCAAACGCTGCGGCTTCGATAAGACCAGTTCAGAAGCCGGCAGGATGCACAGCGACTTGACCTTTTTGAGCGAACGCTGGTCTTCAGCTGAGAACAAGCGAATCGAATCGACTTCCGTGTCGAACAATTCAATGCGTACAGGGTGTTCGAAATTCAACGGATAGATATCGAGGATTCCGCCGCGCAGCGCAAACTCTCCAGGTGTCGTCACCATCGGCGTGCGCGAGTAGCCCATCGCCACCAGTTTAAGCATCCACTGCCCGGTATCAAGCTCTTCGCCCTCATTGACGCGCAATGTGGAATCCGCCCATTGTGCATGGGACGGCATCAATTTGCGCATGCCCGCTACCGGGGTGATGTAAATGCCTTGGCCGTTGCTCGCCATGTGGTCAAGCGTATCAATGCGGTGGGCGCGCAATTCCGGACCTGAAAATGATACATCTGCTGCAATCAGTTCATCTGCCGGATAAAGATGCACCATGTCTTCGCCCATCAATTTCGTCAAATCGTCATAGACGCGCTGCGCATGCAGCAAGTTCGGAGTAACGATCAGCAGCGGCGCTTGTGTTTTCGCCCAGACTGTTTGGTAAAATACCGGGCGTGCGCTGCCGGAAAGTCCGGAAATAAGCTGATGGTCTTGGCCATTCTGTAAATCCGCAATGAATTTCTGTGTATGAGAATCCTCTGAAAACACCTGCAATATTGGATCCATGAAGATTCCTCCTTTCAAGATGCAATTGATCGGCAAACAGCAAAAAGCTCTGTACGCATTTTGCGCCAAAGCAATTTTACGAGCCGTTAAACTGGTTCATGACTTCTATATAAGGTTTGGACAGCCATAATTCGCAAGCGTCCGCACTTTTTTCCACGGCCTGCGCCATCTCGGGGATTTCGGCGTCAGAAAAACGCGATAACACGTAATCGGGCACTTTCATGCCGGCTGGCGGACGGCTGATGCCGATGCGCATCCGGTTGAATTGCTGCGATCCGAGATGCTGGATCAGCGACTTGATGCCATTGTGGCCACCGGCGCTGCCTTTTTGGCGCAGCCGCAATTGCCCCGTCGGCAAATCGAGATCGTCGTAAATGACGACAATGTCTTCTATGGCAATATTGTAATAATCCATCAACGCATTGACGCTTTCGCCGGACAGGTTCATGAACGTCAACGGCTTTAACAGCATGACTTTGCCTTCAGGCCGGTGAATGACGGAATACATGCCCTTGAATTTCGACTGTGTCAATGGGGCGTTCCATTTCATCGCCAAGTAATCGATTACTTTGAACCCGATGTTGTGCCGCGTCTGTTCATATGCCTTGCCTGGATTGCCTAAGCCGATAATTAATTTCATCATTAATCTTCCTTTGCTTTTTCGCTGTCTACCATTTTACCATAAAGGCGCTTTAAAGCAGAAAAATAGGGGCTGTCAGATGACAGCCCCTTGTTTTCAATGATGCAGATTTGCTTACGCTTCTTTAGATTCTTCAGAAGTTTCGCCTTCAGCTGCTTCAGTTTCAGCTTCGCCTTCAGCGCCTTCTTCCGTTTCTTCAGGCTCTTCTTCTACAGTCGGTGCTGTAACAGAAACCAATAGGAAGTCGTCTTCATCTAAGATTTCATAAGATACTGTGTCGCGGATGTCGCCGACAGATAAGTGATCTCCGATTTCAAGTGCCGATACATCGACATCAAGTGAATCTGGAATATCCGAAGGTTTCACTTTTACATTCACTTCACGGTTCGGCTGGTTCACAACGCCGCCTTCTTTTTCGCCGGCTGCTTCGCCAGTCGTGTGGACTGCTACTGCTACTTCAAGCTCTTCGCTCATGTTAACTGCTAAAAAGTCAACGTGCTTGAAGCTGCCTTTCAAAGCATCGCGTTGGAAATCGCTTAATACGACATTCAAGGTTTTTCCATCAACATCCAAGTTGATAACGCCGTTACGCCCTGATTCACGCAATGTTTTGATCAAATCGGCTTCAGTTACAGAAACTGAAAGTGTTTCAGTCTGATATCCGTATACTACGCCCGGCACACTGCCTTTACCGCGAAGTTCAGTTAATGATGAATTCGGTGTTTTGCTTTCTCTTTGTTGTGCTGATAATTTTGTACCCATATGTTCTCATCCTCCAGTTATATTGTGCGTGTTCAGTATACCACTGATTAGTCATATATAGTGCATACCCATCCAGGCACAAAATGAAACCCCGGAAGATCCAGCTAAAGGACAGAAATCAATCGAAAAGTGTGCTGACGGACTTTTGTTCGTGTACACGGACAATTGTTTCAGCCAATAATTTCGCAACTGAAAGCTGCTTGATTTTTGGCGAACGTTTTTCTTCTGGAAGCGCAATCGAGTTCGTCACAATCAATTCTTTGATGACAGAATCGTTTATGCGCTGAACCGCTGGACCTGAAAGGACCGGATGCGTACAGCAAGCGTAGACTTCTTTCGCTCCGCTTTCGATCAATGCGCTGGCCGCGATTGAAATCGTTCCAGCTGTATCGATGATGTCGTCGATGATGATGGCGGTCTTGCCTTCCACATTCCCGACGATGTTCATGACTTCAGCTACATTCGGGCGCGGGCGCCGTTTGTCGATGATGGCGATTGGCGCTTTCAGGCGGTCTGCCATTTTGCGGGCGCGCGTCACTCCGCCGTGATCCGGCGATACGACAATGACATTGGCCAAGTCGATGCCGCTTTCTTTCAGGAAGTAATCCGAAATAAGAGGAACAGCTAACAAATGGTCGATCAAGATATCAAAGAACCCTTGAATTTGAGGTGCATGGAGATCCAGTGCAATGACGCGTGTAGCGCCAGCAGTTTCCAACAGGTTTGCCACGAGTTTAGCCGTGATCGGTTCGCGTGAACGCGCTTTGCGGTCTTGGCGTGCATAACCGTAATAAGGCATAACCACGTTGACAGTCCGCGCAGAAGCACGTTTTACCGCATCGATCATGATCAAAAGCTCCATCAAGTTTTCATTGACCGGCTGTGAAGTCGATTGGACGATAAAGACGTCATAGCCACGGATGCTTTCCTCGATATTGATCTGGATTTCGCCGTCGCTGAAATGGGTTACCGAGCTTTTTCCAAGCGGCAAGCCGACTTCTTTCGCAATCTCCTCCGCTAGTTCCTGGTTGGAATTCAAAGCAAAAATTTTCATTTTTGTAGTTGCTGGATCAATTTGATAACTCATCTTGTGTGTAGCCTCCTATTTTTTTAGGTGTAGTTTGTTTACATAGCCTTCTTTGTTTTCCTGGCGGGCACGTGCGATGGCAAGCGCTTCGCTTGGCACATCTTTGGAAATCGTGGAGCCCGCTGCGACATAAGAGCCTTTGCCTACTGTTACAGGCGCAATCAGGTTCGAGTTGCAGCCGATAAACGAGTCATCTTCAATCGTAGTAAGGAATTTATTTTGGCCGTCGTAATTGACTGTAATGGTGCCGCAGCCGATATTGACGTTGGTTCCGACTTTTGCGTCTCCGATATAGCTTAAATGAGAGACTTTGCTGTTGTTGCCGAGTGTCGCTTTCTTCACTTCGACGAAATTGCCGATTTTCACTTCGTTGCCGAGTTCCGATTCCGGGCGCAGATGCGCAAATGGACCGACTGCCGCGTCTTGGCCAATCGAGCTGTCATAAACATGCGATGAGCGGATGCTTGTACGGTCGCCGACAGTGCTATTGGAAATCGTTGTCCCCGAAGAAATAAAGCAATCTTCCCCGATCACTGTATGGCCTTCAAGGATGACGTTCGGCTGGAGCACGGTGTCGCGCCCGATCTCCACTTCAGCGCCGATATATGCAGTTGCAGGGTCGATGATCGACACGCCGTTTCTCATATGCTTTTCATTGATGCGTGCACGCATGAAACGTTCCGCTTCGCTCAACGCGACGCGGTCATTGACGCCAAGTGTTTCATCGAAGCTGTCTGTTGCATAAGCAGCAACCACTTCACCTTGTTTTTGAAGGATTTCAATAACGTCCGGCAGATAATATTCACCTTGCGCATTGTTATTCGATACCAATTTCAACGCTTCAAACAGCGCTTCGTTATCGAAGCAATACGTACCAGTATTGATTTCTTTCACTTGCTGCTCTTCCGCGGAAGCGTCTTTTTGCTCAACGATTTTCGCAACTTCGCCTGCTTCGCCGCGGATAATGCGGCCATAGCCTGATGGATTGTCTGCAATCGCTGTCAAGATTGTCGCTTTTGCGCCTTGTTCTTTATGGTGAGCAAGCAAAGCTTCCATCGTTTCGGTGCGGATCAACGGCGTGTCTCCACAAACGACCAATGTCGTTCCTGGCAGCCCTTCGATCAATGAAGCAGCTTGCTGTACGGCATGAGCCGTTCCTAGCTGTTCTTCCTGAAGCGCGTATTCACTTTTCGCGCCAAGCTGTTCTTGCACTTTTTCCGCGCCGTGGCCGACGATCGTCACGATTTTTTCTACGCCCAAGCGGCTGACGTTGTTCGCCACATGCTCAACCATTGGCATGCCGCAGACTGGGTGAAGCACTTTATAAAGCTTCGACTTCATGCGCGTTCCTTGCCCCGCTGCTAAAATCACTGCATATGTACTGGTCATCTGGGTGCTCCTCCTAAAGTAAAATGTAATATCTATTTTCTCTCTATAGTAGATCTTGTCACTATTTCCTTCTTGACTATAGCGGAAAAACCTTGATTTTTCAAGGTTTCAGAGCATGACAATCCCATGACAAAAAGCTTCCCAATAAAAAAAGAGCCCATTCTAATGACAGAAGGCTCTTGAGGTTTCACATTTATACGCCAGCTTCTTCAAAAACCGGCTCATTTTCACTTTGTTCATATGCAGCTAAAATCGCTTCCTGCAATTTATTGCGGGTACCCGAATTGATCGGATGCGCAATGTCCCGGAATTCTCCATCCGGCGTGCGTTTGCTCGGCATTGCGACAAACAGCCCTTCGTTGCCGTCAATCACCCGGATATCATGCACGACGAACTCGTTGTCCAGCGTGATGGAAGCGATTGCCCGCATGCGGCCGTCGGTTTGGACCCGGCGGAGCCTTACATCAGTTACTTCCATTTTCTCACCACCTTTCTTCTAAGATGCTTTTTAATGCCTTTTTTATTGCTAATTTACTAATTCGCTTCCAAGGACTAAACTCCTTTAAAAATTACATAATTTATTAGAAAACTTAATTAATTGGAATAGAGCATCTGGAGTTGGATGTAAACATCAACTTATTCACTATAAAAGAACGAAAAAAGCTGCCGAGAGTTTTCTCGGCAGCTTCGTTTACTTTATTGGATTTACTTCGCGATTAATGCGATGACTTCGATTTCAACTTTTGCGTCTTTCGGCAAGCGCGCTACTTCTACCGTGGAGCGCGCCGGCTTGTGGCTGCCGAAATAAGAAGCATACACTTCGTTCAATTCAGCAAAATCGTTCATGTCTTTGATGAAAACCGTCGTTTTTACGACTTGCCCGAGCGAAGAACCTGCTTCCGCCAAAACCGCCTGCAGATTGGCAAACACTTGATGCGCTTGTTCGGCGATTGCGCCTTCGACCATGCTGCCTTCCGGCGTCAATGGGATCTGGCCTGAGCTGTAAAACATATTTCCTGCAATGACACCTTGCGAATAAGGTCCGATGGCTGCTGCTGCTTTGTCCGTTGCTACAAATTTCATATCAAAAACCTCCATTAGTAAAATAATTTCCTTCTTCCAATGCGATGGTCCGTTCTTTTTCGCTTACTTCGTGCAATTTGACGAGCGACAGGTATTTCTCTACAAGTTGTTCATCTGAATGCTGCGCCTCAACGAGCACGGCTACGCCAGCCAGCGTGCAATCGAATTCTTCCAGCAGGTTTTTCATGCCGTTCATCGTTCCGCCGACTTTCATGAAATCGTCGGTGATCAGCACGCGCTGGCCGCTTTTCATACTGCGTTTGGACAGCACCATGGTCTGGATGCGGCGGGAAGAGCCTGACACGTAGTTGATGCTGACGGTTGATCCTTCTGTCACCTTGCTGTCTCTGCGGACGATAACGACCGGCACATTCAAATGGCGGGCAATCGCGTGTGCAATCGGGATGCCTTTTGTCGCCACTGTCATGATGACATCGATTTTCTCATTCGCAAAAGCCGTAGCGAACACTTTGCCCACCCGGTTCATGATGCCCGGATTGCCCAAAACGTCTGTCATGTAAAGATAGCCGCCTGGCAGCAGCCGATCGGAATGCCCAAGTTCTTCTATCAATTCGGCCATGATGCCTTTGATCTCGTCTGCATGAAGCTTCGGGACGTATTTGACGCCTCCCGCCGCTCCCGGCACTGTCATCAACAAGCCGATTCCGCGTTCTTCAAACGTCTCTTTGATGATTCCCAAGTCCTCGCTGATCGAGGATTTGGCGGAATCGTAGAGGTCTGAAAAATAAGTCAGCGGGATGAGCTTGTGCGGATGGTCCAAAAGGTAATGTGTCATATCAACTAACCGTTCACTGCGCTTCCACTTCATTTTGCACTCTCCTAAACACGAATAATTTATAGAAAACTTACCATAAATGTACGTCTTTAGGCAAGTGTCTCCCGTTCGCCGATCAAGCGAACCACATAGACTTCGCCGCAAAAGCCGCGAAGCCCGTTATAGATGCGGGGAATCCGCGCTTCCTGCTGAACCAGTCCGAAGACGGTCGGGCCGCTGCCGCTCATCAATACCGCGTCTGCACCGAATTTTTTCATCTGTTCTTTGATTTGCGCCACTTCCGGATGCATTTCCAGGGTTACGCTTTCGAGCGCATTGCCCAAATGATCGCACATGCCTTGGTAATCGCCTTGTTCCAGCGCTTCGATCATTTTGCCTGTGTCTGGATGCTCTGCATTAGCAGGGTTGAACGCACCGTAGACGTCCGCTGTGGAAACGCCGATCGTCGGCTTTGCCAAGACGACCCAGCAATGCGGCGGAGCAGGAAGATGTTCGATGATTTCTCCGCGGCCTTTTGCCAGTGCGGTCCCGCCATAAACGCAGAACGATACATCCGATCCGATTTTAGCACCGAGTTCCGCCAGTTCGTCCAGCGACAAGTTCAGCTGCCACAATTGGTTCAGGCCTTTCAATGTCGCCGCGGCGTCGCTGCTGCCGCCCGCAAGCCCTGCAGCTACCGGGATCTGTTTATCGAGCGAAATGATGACGCCCGATTTGATGTTGAATGTATCTTTCAATAATTGCGCCGCCTGATACGCTAGATTGCGCGAATCGTTCGGCACGAAACGGTCGGCTGATTCAATATGTATGCCGCTTTCTGTCGCTTTCAAACCGATCCGGTCAGCCAAGTCGACGGTGGTCATGATCATTTCGATTTCGTGGTAATTGTCTGGCCGCTTGTATAAAACGTCCAAGGTTAAGTTGATTTTGGCAGGTGCCTTTACGTAGAGCATCCCACTGCCTCCTTTTATAGTCTAATGAAAACTATTTTAACACACGCGGCACAGTTCGGGCGTGCTAAGGCAAATAAACAAAAAAACACACCGCCTGTTGTGTGCAACAGGCGGTGTGTTTTTCAACGAAAATTATGGATATAGTTCATTATTTAACAACGAGTGCGTCTTCTGTTCCTTCATACACAGTGATTTCCACTGCTTCTGTTAAGATGTCTGCGTAGCTGTAAGATACGCGTTCAAATGCATGCTCATCTTGATCAAGCTCAATTACGAACACGGAGTGGTACGTTTCGCGCAGAATTCCGGCGCGTTCGACCGTTTTCTTGCGTCCTCCGTTTGCCTTTAAAAGCAATCGTTTCCCTAAATGCAGGTCCAACGATTTTTTAATATCCGCCAAAGTTTTGGGCATTTGTCTACACCTCACTATAGACAAAGTTTAACAGAATTTGACCCTTTAGTCAAGCAAATTTCTAATTTTATCAGCGTTCTACTGATAATGTCAATATTTTTTTATCCGAAATATCTCTAAAAGCGGGTTATATGTGCCATTTTTGTAACAGAATCTCCCTTATTGTGCGAAATAAGGATACAATTTATCCGCCAACAGCCCAAATTCTGCAATCGACAAGGTCTCGCCGCGGCGTGAAGGCTCGATTCCCGCCTCTTCCAATGCTTTTAAAACCAGCTCTTTCTTCTCTTTGCCATTAGGCATCGCGCTTTGGAGATTGTTTAAAATGGTTTTGCGGCGCTGGACGAATGATCCACGCGTAACCGTGAAAAAGAAATCCTCATCAATGACTTTCACGCGGGGCTCAGGGAGCTTCATCATGCGGATAACCGCAGAGTCCACATTCGGCTGCGGCATGAATACCGTTTTCGGTACCGTCAGCGCCATTTCCGCATCCGTATAGTATTGGATAGCGATCGACAGCGAGCCATACGCTTTTGTTCCCGGCTTCGCTGTTATGCGTTCAGCGACTTCTTTTTGCAGCATGACCACCAAGCCGCGGATCGGCAATTTTTCCAGCAGTAATTTCATGATGATCGGCGTCGTCACGTAATACGGCAGATTGGCTACCACCACGATGTCTTTATAGCCCGCCAGCTCTTTCTCTATGGCTGCTTCCACATCGGCTTTAAGGATGTCGGAATGGATGATGGAGATGTTGTCGTAAGGCGACAGTGTATCTTCAAGCACCGGCAGGAGCCGCTGATCGATTTCAAACGCCAGGACTTTGCCTGCGGCACGCGCTAAATGTTCCGTCAGCGCGCCGATGCCCGGACCGATTTCAATGGCTGCCGATTCTTTCGTCAGCTCCGCTTTGCCGACAATTTTGCGCAGGATATTGGGATCGATCAAGAAATTCTGCCCCAGGCTCTTTTTGACAGTCAAGCCATGCTTGTCCATTATTTGCTGAGTGCGGATCGGTGTTGCTATATCTTTGTTCATTCGTGTTCCTCCTGGTTTAAAGCGATGACCGCTTCGATGAATTGCTGTTTCGTGATGCCGAACATGTGGAGCCGTTTCTGCAGCTGCTTGCCATTGGTATAGCCAATCTGCAGCATCTCCCCGAGCCGTGTTCGCCGCATTTTAGCGCGCGGGTGCGCAACCAGCGCCGCTTCAATCAAATCTTCCATGGTGATTTCCGGCGCTTCGCCATTCTGGATCGTGGTGTAGACCGCTGACAAGGCTTCACGGATGTCTTCATCCGCTGCATGCTCGATGCCGAGGCCTTTGCCATTTTTCGCAATGGTCTTTTCTTTCGCTAAAAAAGCATGCTTGACCGCCGGCACATGTTCTTCAATAATAGCACGGATCCGCCGGCCCGGATAATCCGGATCGGTAAAAACAATGACTCCCCGTTTTTTCTGGGCATGCGCAATTTGTTCAAGCGTCGATTTCGAAATGGCCGAACCGTTCGTTTCAATGGTGTCAGCATGCACCGCTCTTTTGACGGCAACTGTATCATCTTTGCCTTCCACCACGATTATTTCTTTGATCTTCATCTATTTTCCTCATTTCAAGCATCGTATTTCGCCACCCTCGATTTACCGGCAAGAGGCTATCCGTTGAAGTTTCCTTCTATTTTACACCTGCGCTGCTAAACATGTAAAAGGCTTTCCCAGGGAGCACCCGGGAAAGCCTTTGGTGTTTTTGAATTAATTTAAGACCGTTACTTTTACTTGTTGGCGTCCGAATGCGATGGCAGAAGATTGCTTCGCCATGAACAAATCGATTTTATTTCCTTTGATTGCGCCGCCTGTGTCTCCAGCAACAGCATAGCCATAGCCTTCCACATACACTTTAGAGCCTAACGGAATGACGTTCGGGTCTACAGCAATGACTTTCAATCCAGGGTTCGCTTTCAAGTTGATGCCTGTAGCAGTTATCCCAGAGCATCCCGTGCAACTAGCTGTATAAGCTGTTGCAGAGACGATCAAAGTTCTGCCAGCCGGCTCAGCAGGTGCTGTAGCGGCTACTGAAGCGGTTTTCGGTTCAGCTGCTTTCGGAGCAGCAGTTTTTGGTGCCGTAGCTTTTGGCGCTGGCGCTTTTGGTGCTGCTACTTTTGGAGCCGTGGCTTTTGGCGCTGGCGCCGCCGCTTTCGTGCGCGCTCCACGCGATACGCTAGCAACGATAACTTTAGTGCCGACAGCCGTCAGCTGTTTTTTCGGTTCTTTTACTACTTTTTTATCTTTAAGTTCACGCTTTACTTCTTTGCCATTTTCTTTAATCACTTCATACGTTTTCGAAACAACGCCATTTTGGCCTTTTTGGACGACTTTTTCTTTGCCTTTAAGAATAGAAGAATCTTTCTTCGTTTCAACAGCAAATTTTACAGAATCCTCAACTACATCGGTGACCTTTTCTACACGAACTACTTTAACTTCTGAATTCGGAAGGACCATTTCATCCATTCCGTTTTCAACCCGGTCAAGTTCGCTTAAAGAAATCTTGTTCTGCTTTAAAAAGTCAGCGACCGTAGTCGAAGTGGACCATACTTTTTTCTCTTCCAAACCATCAAGGACTGTAACCTCGTAAGCTTTTTCTACAGAAACAGCTGTATCCGCATCTATTTCTTCATCTAATCCAGGCGACACTTTATCATGTTCAGTAATTTCAATAGCCGCTTTGTTCAAGATCTCTCTCACGGTATTGTTTGTTGTCCATGCCGCAGCTTTTTTGCCATCGACATTCACTGTGTATTCTTTTGCCTGCTCAAATTCGAGCGCGATATCTTTCTCAATTGCCGTATCGGCAGTATGGCTTAAATAATCATGTTCGGAAACGTTGATTTCCTGCTCTTTCAGGAAAGCCCCTACTGTTTCTGCGTGGGTTTTCACTTCTGTTGTTTCACCATTAGCCGTGATGGATACCGTGTTTTTCGTTCCTTCATAAATCGCGAACGTCAAAACAGCTGCAAACATCAAAACTGTGGCGATGGCAACAACGATTGATTTGCCTTTTAACGCATTTACAGACTTTCCATTAGTTGATAACTTCGTCAAAAATAACTCCTCCTCTTTCACTTGAGTGATTGTAAAGACCCGAATTCAGGCGTAAATCCAAGCAATTCTGAACTTCTTGGATGATTCTCTACGCCAGTTTGAAAAACTGTTCGGCATTTTTGGTCGTAGCGGCTGCTACTTCTTCAATTGAAATGCCTTTCAGCCGAGCGATTTCTTCCGCGACAAGTGGGACATAGGATGGTTCATTGCGTTTTCCGCGATATGGATGGGGAGCCAGATAAGGCGCATCTGTTTCAATCAGCAGATGGTCCAACGAAATCGCTTCTGCCACTTCTTTCGGCTTTTTAGCGTTCTTGAACGTTACCGGCCCTCCGAGTGAGATCATAAAGTTCATCGCAATGCTTTCGCGCGCAGTTTCTACGCTGCCGCCGAAACAATGCATGACGCCTCCAACTTCTTCGGCGCCTTCTTCTTTCAAGATCCGCAGTACATCTTCCGTAGCTTCACGATTATGTATGATAATCGGCAACTTCACTTTTTTCGCAAGGCGAATCTGCTTTCGGAACACTTCTTGCTGGATGTCTTTCGGCGATTTGTCCCAGTGGTAATCCAGGCCAGTCTCTCCGATTCCGACAACCTTGTCATGTGCCGCCAGCTCTTCGATCCAGCGCAAATCTTCTTCGGTGCAATCGATTGCGTCAACCGGATGCCAGCCGACAACTGCATATATAAATTCGTATTGCTCAGCAAGCGCTATTGCACGTTCAATCGTCTTGCGATCAAATCCAATCACAATCATTTTTGTAACATTGCTTTCTAAAGCTCTGTTAATGACTTCTTTTAAATCTTCATCGTATTGGTCAGCGTTCAAATGTACATGGGTATCAACGAACATCAAGCATTCTCCTCACATTAAACCTTATTTTAATTGTTTTTTACGTGTCTTTCTTCACACCAATATTACAGTTGCATAACAAAACATGTTTTTTATATATCATTTTGCTTATTTTAGCCTAATAAAATCCAAATAAAAATGGCACTCTCCTAGTAATAAGAAGAGCGCCCAATATCATGTTATTTTATTTTTGCTCCGTTTGGTAGATTTTCATCCACAGCCGCCAGCGTCAAAAAGCCATCTTTTTCGCCTGCCAATATCATGCCCTGAGACAATTCGCCGCGCAATTTCACCGGCTTCAAATTGGCAACCACAACCACTTTTTTGCCGACCAGCTCATCCGGCTTATAATGTTCCGCAATGCCAGACACCACTTGGCGCTGTTCATACCCCATATCGAGCTGCAATTTCAGCAATTTCGACGTTTTTGGCACCGCTTCACAAGCCGTTACCGTTGCTGCACGAAGATCCACTTTCATGAAATCGTCAATGCTGATTTCCGGCTCTTGCGCCGGCAGTTCCTCCACTGCTTGCTCTTCTTCGGCAGGCGCTGTGTCGCCGCGCATCTGGTCGCGGATATACGCCACTTCCGGCTCTACTTCAAGACGCGGGAAGATCGGCGTTCCTTTGGAAACGACTTTGATGCCTTCCGGGATAAAGCCGAAATGCCCCAATGTTTCCCAAGCCAATGCGTCTTCCGACAAACCAAGCTGCTCGATGATCTGTTTCGGTGCATTTGGCAGGAACGGCTGCAGCATAACGGCCGCCATGCGCAGGCTTTCCGCCAAATGGGCCATTGCAGAAGCCAATTCCGCTTTCAAGCTTTCATCTTTCGCCAAAACCCATGGCTGCGTTTCATCGATATATTTATTGGTGCGCGAAATCAATGCCCATACTTCGCTCAGCACGATGCTGAATTGCATTTTCTCCATATGTTCTTCGTAGACGCCGACCGTGCGCTTCGCCACTTGCTGAAGCGTTGCGTCAAATTCAGTGACATTCCCTTTGATCTGCGGCACTTCGCCATCGAAGTATTTATTGATCATCGACACGGTGCGGTTCAACAAGTTTCCAAGATCATTCGCCAAATCGTAGTTTGTGCGTTCGACAAAGGATTCCGGCGAGAACACCCCGTCCGAACCGAATGGCAGTTCACGCAGCAGGAAATAACGCGTTGCGTCCAAGCCATAGCGCTCTACGAGCATTTCCGGATAGACAACATTGCCTTTCGATTTCGACATTTTGCCGTCTTTCATCATAATAAAGCCGTGCGCAAAAATTTTCTTCGGCAGCGGAAGATCGAGCGCCATCAAGAAAATCGGCCAATAAATCGTATGGAAGCGAACGATATCTTTGCCGACCACATGGACATCTGCTGGCCAGTATTGATTGAACAGCGTGTCGTCATCGGAACCGTAGCCGAGTGCTGTGATGTAATTCGACAATGCATCGACCCATACGTAGATGACGTGCTTCGGATCTCCAGGAACCGGGATGCCCCAGTCGAACGACGTGCGGGATACCGATAGATCTTCAAGGCCCGGCTTGATGAAATTATTGATCATTTCATTTTTGCGCGATTCCGGCTCGATGAATTCCGCATGGTTTTCGTAATAATCCAGCAGACGATCTGCATACTTCTTCATATTGAAGAAATACGATTCTTCTTTCACTTTATGGACCGGGCGGCCGCAGTCCGGGCAATTGCCGTCGACGAGCTGGGCTTCTGTATAGAAAGACTCGCACGGCGTACAATACCAGCCTTCGTATTCGCCTTTATAGATGTCGCCGTTGTCCAAGAACGTCTGGAAGATTTTTTCGACACTCTTTTTATGGCGCTCTTCGGTCGTGCGGATAAAGTCATCATAGCTGATGTCCATGACTGACCATACTTTTTTCGCAGCTTCTGCCATTTCATCCACGAAAGCCTGAGGCGCTTTGCCGGCTTCTTTTGCCTTCTCCTCAATCTTCTGTCCATGTTCATCCATTCCTGTCAGAAACCGGACATCGAAACCTTTCAAGCGTTTATAGCGAGCCATTGCATCAGAAGCGACAGTTGTATAAGCCGTACCGATGTGGAATTTTCCGCTTGGATAATAAATCGGGGTCGTTATATAAAAAGTATTGTTTTTAGCAGTCACGAAAAATTCCTCCAGTTTTTTGGTATAGTTCTTATTTTAACGAAAGAGCCAATTTTGTACAATATTTCATACCACTTTCTCAATTCGACAATATCTCATATTTCAGATTATTTAATTTTTAACTAAATTAAGAACAAATATAATTATTTTGGAAATTAATAGTAGATTAAAAGTCTTTTTATCAATTTAGCGCCACATTTTCGTAAAATTTATTATGATAGCGATAGTTTTTTATTGACCCAATTGCCATTACTTGGTATGATTTATGACAGGAAGTGGTAATTGTCGAATTTTGGCGAAAACATCCGACAAATTTGAGGGGAGAGAATGATATGAAATCAACAGGTATTGTACGTAAAGTAGACGAGCTAGGACGAGTGGTCATTCCAATCGAGTTGCGCCGCACACTAGGAATCGCTGAAAAAGACGCTTTGGAGATTTATGTAGATGACGATAAAATTATCTTGAAAAAGTATTTGCCGAATATGACTTGCGCAGTTACTGGCGAAGTGTCAGATGAAAACATGCAACTTGTAGGCGGGAAATTGATTTTGAGCCCTGAAGGCGCAGAAATGCTTGTCAAAGAAATTCAAGGCCACTTAAAAAAATAAGATCAGCGAGTATCTTGAAAAAACCGGAGTGCATACGCACTCCGGTTTTTTCGTTTATTGAGCTAATAAATGGAACCGATTTTCCTCAAGGAAGTGCAGCAAATGCAGCTTTCATATTTCGGGCTATATGAAATGTCAGGCCAGGAAGGTTTTTTATACATGATACGCTTGGTATACTTCCCGTTTGGAAAGGCCCCGCTCCACTGACACTTCTTTGATCGCTTCTTTCGATGAGACCTCTTTCTTCTCCATCACTTCCGCAACATGCTCCGCAATCGGCAGATGCGTCCACCATTTCTCGGTTTCCACCACATCCGGTTCGGCATTGCCTTCCACGACAACGCAAAACTCGCCGCGGACGGTGTTTTCATCCGCCCATTCCACCGCTTCACCGACCGTGCCGCGCAGGAATTCCTCGAATTTCTTCGTCACTTCGCGTGCCAGCACGATCCGCCGCTCATCGCCGAATGCTTTTTGCATGCTTTTCAAACTGTCTTTCAAGCGGTGCGGCGCTTCATAGAAAATGAGGGTTTCTTGCTTTTGGTTCAACGCCTCTAATTCGGTCAACCGGTCTTTCTTGCCGCGGGACAGGAATCCGTAGAACAGGAACGGCTGGGGCGCAATGCCGGAAGCGATCAGCGCACTGAGGGCTGCATTGGCGCCTGGCACCGGCACGACCGGATAATCTTCCTCAAGCACACGCTTGACGATGTCTTCCCCCGGGTCTGAGATGCACGGCATGCCAGCGTCGCTGACCAATGCCACCGACTTCCCTTCCCGCAAGTAAGACAGGATTTTATGGCCGCCGCTGTCCTGATTGTGTTCGTGGTAGCTGACGAGCTTTGTCTGGATATCGAAATAATTGCAGAGGTTTTTCGTGTTGCGTGTGTCTTCCGCTGCGATGACGTCGACTTCGTTCAAAATCCGGATGGCGCGTACGGTCATGTCTTCGAGATTGCCGATCGGCGTTGCTACGAGATACAAAGTCGCTTGGTCTTCCTGAAAACTTTTTTGCGATTTCATTGGCCGTCTTCCTTTCTGTCCGCGATATAGCGGATTTTTTTCGGTTTCGGCAATTGCTTGAATGCATATTCCGCTTTCATCGCGGCCGGCTTTGTTTCAAATTGCTCTTGGTAAATCAAAGCAGCCGGCCTTCTCGCCCGTGTATATTTTGCGCCTTTGCCCGAATTATGGGCGTCCAGGCGTTTCTGCAAATCATTGGTGTAGCCGGCGTAATAAGAGCCGTCCGCGCATTCGAGCACGTAAAAATAATGCTTACCGGCTTCCATATAGCAACGCCCGCACTTCTTCTGTGTATTCCCCGTCTTCGCCATAGACAATCAGCGGTGGCAGGATTTTCAAATCCGGCTTGCCGTCTTTGATGCCTTCAATGAGCAGCGTATTCGCTTCTTTTCCGGCTTTCGGGTAAACCAGACGGACGCGTTTCGGCTCCAGCCGGTGGGCGCGCATTGCCGTGATGATGTCGATCAAGCGCCCCGCACGGTGGACAAATGCCGCCTTGCCCCCCTGCTTCAGCAGCTTGCTGGCGGCGGCAATGGATTCATCGAGCGTCAGGTGCAGTTCATGGCGCGCAATCGCCATATGCTCACTGATGTTCTTGTCGCTCATTTCATGCGCCGGGAAGTACGGTGGATTGCAGGTCACGACATCAAATTTTTCAATGCCCAGCTGCGCCGGTATTTCTTTGACGTCGCCTTGGATGATATCGATGCGGTGGCTGAGCCCATTATAGTCGATGCTGCGCTTCGCCATATTGGCCAGCCGCTCCTGCAGCTCCACCCCGATAATCGGCATCTCCGTCCGGGCGCTGAGAAACAGCGGAATGGCACCGTTGCCCGTGCACAGATCCACAATCGCTCCGCGCTTTTGCGGCACATACGCGAACCGCGCCAGCAGCACTGCATCCAGCGAAAAGGAAAAGACCGAGGGGCTTTGAATGATCCGCAACTCTTCCGCCAATAAATAATCGAGTCTTTCGTCGTCCAATAACATCTTTCCAACTCCTCTTACATAACAAAAGGCTGCCGCCACGCTAGGTGTCGGAAGCCTTTCTTATTGGTCAGCCATACTGCACCGAAAACGCACAGTAAATCCAGCCTTAATTTTGCTTGTTTAAAAAAGATAAACAAAACAGGCAATCGTCGCCTTTTCTCGAGCTGCCGAAATGCACGTTGCAGACGTGGTAGCCTTCATGATACAGGCGCGCCAGGTTATCATAGCCTTCGCCGATATCCATAACCGCTTTTTTCAGCTTCACCGGATCTGCGACCACTTCCGGCACCGCCTGATGAAGTTCATCCAGACGGGCGCGCAGGTGATGATTTTCCAGCTGCAGCGCGTGATGCTCTTCCATCGTATGTGCCACGACCGATTTCAACTCCCGGAACTGCTCTTGCATCGATTCCAATTGCTGTTCGAATTCCATGACCGTATCTAAAAAATTCTTATCTTTCACTTAAACCACCTCACGCTCTCGTTCCTTGGTCCATTATCTCACTTAATGCGTATTCAAGTGTCTGTTCCTGCTCAGCCAGACGAACTTTCAATACACGTTCCAAAATGTTCATGCTGACCACGCGGCCGTCGCCGTCCGGCGTTCCCACACGGGTGCCGACATCCGGCATTTCTTTTTTCGCTGATTCGTATTCATCGTTTTCGTATTTCAAGCAGCACATAAGCCTGCCGCATAGGCCCGAAATTTTAGACGGGTTGAGCGACAAGTTTTGGTCTTTCGCCATTTTGATCGACACCGGCTCAAAATCGCCGAGGAATGTCGAACAGCAAAGCATGCGTCCACAAGGGCCGATGCCGCCCAGCATTTTCGCTTCATCGCGTACGCCGATTTGGCGCAACTCGATGCGCGTCCGGAAAATCGACGCTAAATCCTTCACCAAGTTGCGGAAGTCGACGCGCCCTTCAGCAGTAAAGTAAAAGATCACTTTATTGCGGTCGAATGTATATTCAACATCCACAAGCTTCATGTCCAGCTTGTGTTCTTCGATCTTGTCCGTACCCATTTCAAAAGCACGCCCCGCTTCCAGGCGATTTTCTTCCACCTGTTGGCGATCGCGTCCGCTTGCTACACGCACCACTTGTTTAAGCGGCAACACCACATCGTTTTCTTCGACTGCCTTCACCGGTACGACCACTTTGCCGTATTCCACTCCCCGAGCAGTTTCGACGATAACGTAATCGTCTTTTTCAATCGCAAATTCTCCTGGATCAAAATAATATATTTTACCCGCCTTTTTAAAGCGGACACCTATGACATTATACACTCGTTTACCCCTCCTGCAGATTCAGCATTAATTGCTCCATCAGCAGCGTCCGATTCATATTGCGCGGCAATTGCTGCTTGGCCCATAATATGGCCTGCAATTGCTTGGACAATACCGCAAAAGAACGCTGAAGCGCCATCTGCTTCCAAGTTTGTTCCATATCCGGATACGTCCGAGCGGTTTCAAGATCCGCTTTTGCCGAAGCGATGTCCCGATATGCAAATAATAACATGTCCAGCCCTCTTTCGGCATCTTCTTTTTCCTTGAACAGCGGAAGCCATTCCGACTGCAGCAATAAAAGCGCTTCATGGACGTTGGCATTGACAGTTTCCACTAATTTTAACACAGTCTTGCGCTGCTGGATAAATGCTTCGTCGACACTCAGCTCAATTGCCTCTTCAGTGCTCTGCGTCAGCATGCTGACCGTCGCTGCCATCGAGGCCGTCATGCCCCCTGCGAGCAATTGCTCAATCAACTTCGGCCGCGACAGCGGCTGAAACGACACCAGCTGGCAGCGCGAGCGAATCGTTGACATGATGGCATTGAGCCGTTCCGTCAGCAGGATTGCCGTGACATTGAATTCCGGTTCTTCAAGAAATTTCAGCAGCGCGTTGGCGGACGCATTATTCATGCGGTCCGCTTCTTCAATGACATATATTTTACGGCCCGAACTAAAGCCCGTTTTATTCATGCTAAAAATCAACTCACGAATCTGGTCGATTTTGATGTTCTGGCCATCCGGTTTGATGAAAACAATGTTCGGATGGTTTCCTGTATTGTATAAATGGCAGCTTCGACATGTTTCACATGGAACATTTTGCGAAGGCGTTTCGCACAGCAGGAGCTTGACGAAAAAGTGTGTGATTTCCGTTAAGCCAGAGCCGGCGGGGCCTTCAAACAAAAAGGCATGGGCAAGGCGGTCTTTTTCAAAAGCACCTTGCAGCCTCTTCATGACCACGGGCTGGATTTCTTGCAGCTCTTCTATCGTTTTTTGCACAATGTCACCTTCATCCTTACGTTGTAAAAAATCCCGTGTTCCAAATGGAGCACGGGCGTGTCATAGACCGGCCTGGAAAAGGCTGGTGGTGTGTAGCTGCAAAGTTTAGAAATGGTGGAATTGCTCGATTGGCAAGACGAAAATCGTCGCTCCGCCAACTTCCACTTCCACTGGGTACGGAATATACGAATCGGCGTTGCCGCCCATCGGAGAAACGGGTGCTACCATCTGCTCGCGCGCACGGCAGTTATCGCGGATCAAATCCATCAATTTCGGCACGAGCCCGTCATCGACCCCAATTAGGAAAGTCGTATTCCCTGAGCGTAAAAACCCTCCCGTACTGGCAAGCTTGGTAGCCCGGAAATCATTTTTTGTTAACGCATTGGATAGACGGTTGCTATCTTGATCCTGCACGACTGCTACGACGAGTTTCATCAGCACTCACTCCCTTAAGAAATGTTTTCTACTTTCTCTATTATAACATGAACAAATACTTACGCTGTATATCTTTCCGGCATGTGTTCAGTTCTTCCGGCTGTCCATGAAATCCGCTACAACGGCAAGCGCATCTTCAAGGACTTTTTCGATGCTGTTGCCGGCATCAATGACTTGGATGCGTTCTGGATATTGGCCGACCAGAATGTGATAGCCTTCCCGCACGGTTTCGTGAAATTTCATCGACTCCACGTCCAGCCGGTTGACTTCACGCCCCGCATCTTTTTCGATGCGCGCGAGCCCCACCTTCGGTTCAACGTCAAAATACAGCGTCAAATCCGGCATGTAATCATCAATGGCGAATTTATTGACCGTATAGATTTCCTCGATGCCAAGGCCTCTAGCATATCCTTGGTAAGCAAGGCTGCTGTCGATATACCGGTCGCATAAAACGATTTTTCCAGCTTCCAGCGCCGGTATGACTTTTTCGACGAGATGCTGGCGGCGCGCCGCTGCATACAGCAGCGCTTCGGTGCGCGGGTCCATGCTAGAATTATTGCGGTCAAGGATGACCCCGCGAATCTGTTCAGCAATTTCAATGCCTCCCGGTTCCCGCGTACAGACAATTTGATGCCCTTGCTGTCCGAGAATGTCCGCCATTAACTTTAAAATACTGGTTTTGCCGGAACCTTCTCCGCCTTCCAGTGTGATCAAATAACCCATTCTGTCTTCACCTGTTTCCTTTTGTTCTAAACTCTTTCAACTATACAGCAATTGCCGCTTTTTTTCGCCCGCCTGCAGTAAAAAAGCGCCATTTAGGCGCCTTTCCTCAGTGTTATTCTTCATCTTCCGCGACTTGATAGGCTTCGTTGTAAAGGATCACCTGGGAGTTGATCTCTTTTTCCCCGCTTTTGCGTTTGACGTAATGATATTGCCCTTTATTGTCCTGTTCGCGCGCTTTGACATTGTCTTTCAGCGCAATGATCAGGATGTGCTTCACTTCTGCTTTAATTTTGGCGTCATAGACCGGGAATAAGATTTCAATGCGGTTTTCCATATTGCGCGTCATCATATCCGCAGACGACAAATAGGTCTTTTCTTCGCCGTTATGGTAGAAATAATAGACCCGGCTGTGTTCGAGCAGACGGCCGACGATGCTGCGCACCCGGATGTTGTCGCTGATGCCTTTGACGCCAGGGCGCAGGCAGCAGATGCCGCGCACGATCAAATCGATTTGGACGCCTGCTATCGAAGCCTCGTACAAACGCTTGATCAATGTTTTATCCGTCAATGAATTCATCTTCAGGATGATACGGCCATTGCCGTATTTTTTATGGCAATCGATTTCTTCTGCGATCAGGCGCACAAAATCCTTGCGTATGGTAAATGGCGCGACCGATAAATGGTGGAATTCCGGCTTCTCGGTATAGCCGCTCAAAAAATTGAAGAAGTTCGTGGCATCGACCCCAAACTCTTTTTTCGACGTGAACAAGCTCATATCGGTATAAACTTTCGCTGTTTGGTCATTGTAATTGCCAGTGCCTAAATGGACAAAACGCTCGATTTGATCGTTTTTCTTGCGCACCACCAAGGTGATTTTGCTGTGTGTTTTCAAATGCGTCATGCCGTAAATGACATGGCAGCCCGCCTGTTCAAGTTCTTTCGCCCATTGGACGTTGTTCTCCTCATCAAAACGGGCTTTCAGCTCTACGAGCACGGTCACTTGCTTGCCGTTTTCCGCTGCCCTTTTCAGCGCCTTGATGATTGGAGAATCCCCGCTGACGCGGTACAGCGTCTGCTTGATCGCCAAGACGTCGGAATCGTCTGCAGCTCCGGAAACAAACTCCACAACCGGTTCAAACGATATGTAAGGATGGTGGAGAAAGATGTCCTGTTCCATTATTTTATCGAAGATGTTTTCATCAGATGCCAAATCGCGGGAAGGCTGGGATATCCGATTTTCAAATACAAGCTTCCCGTGGGTTTTAGCCATTTTCTTATAAAAGTTAAAAAACAGCGTCAAATCAATCGGCCCTTTGGCTTCGTAGACATCTTTTTGGTCTATTTCCAGTTCGTCGATAAGGTAGGCCAGCACTTCCGGATCAAAACCTTCTTTTTGTATTTCAAGCCGTGCTGCAGCCCCCCATTTTCGTTTCCGCAGCTCTTTCTCGATTTCTTTCAGCAAATCCCGCGCGCCTTCTTCATGAATGGCCATGTCAGCATTGCGGGTGATGCGGAACACCGATACGGAAAAAACCGAAAAGCCGTGAAACAGCTTGCCGATGAAATGCCCGATGATGTCTTCCAGCAGGACAATGCGTTCTTTTCCCGCTTTCCCTCCCAAAATCACGAGTCGATCCAATACAGCTGGCATTTGGACAATGGCGGTTTTAAAGCGCATCTCCGCTTCCTGGTCATTGTCTTTCAGCACAATCGCCAAGTTTATGCTTTTATTGAGCAGCATGGGAAATGGCCGGTAAGCGTCTATTGCCATCGGCGTAAGCACTGGGAAAATCTGCTCGTCAAAATAGGCTTCCGCGTCTTTCAGTTCTTTGGAACTCAATTCAGCGATCTTCAGAAATCTGACGCCCTGTTCCTTCAGCTGCGAAAGCAGTACACCATTCCATGTCTCGTATTGCACATCCACTAATTGGTGGGTCCTATTGGCAATTTCCTTCAATTGGTGCTGCGGCGTCATGCCCGCCTTGTTTTCCGGCTTATTGAAGCCGACCTTCACCTGATCCTGCAGCCCTGCTACACGCACCATGAAGAATTCATCGAGGTTCGAACTGAAAATCGCCAAAAATTTCAGCCGTTCCAGCAACGGATTCCGCTCATCCAGCGCTTCCTGCAATACGCGTTCATTGAACGCCAACCAACTAAGTTCACGGTTATTATAATAGGAAGGTTCGTTCAAGTAGACATCCTGTTTATTGGTCGTACCCACAAATTCCACCACCTTTTATTTGAAGTTCCCACCGATCAAACCCGATGGGGCGCACGGCTATTTTTTCCGGATGAATTTGAGCTCAATCGATTTCTTCAGCTGTTTTTCCAAATGTTTCTTCTGTTTTTCCGCCTGGTATTGCTCCGGTCCCCAATCGTTATTGCATAGGATCTGGAATACCAGCTCGCCGCCTTCGGGCTCTACGGTAATCGATTGGATGATGTCGCGCTTCGTGGCATTCAAACTATAGGCCAATTTGACAATCGAGCCGAACAAGCTGTATTTCGAAAGCTCATCTTTTCCGAACCAATCTTGGTAAAGCGCTGCATTGCGTTTGAAGAGCTCTTTGTTCTTGAAGGAGGCGATCAGCGCTATCGTCAGGCGTTCTTTATGCAATAAGCCGTCAATCGTCCGATTCGCGAGCAGGTAGAATGTGTGCTGATGGCTTGCTTCCGCATCGATATAAGAACCGAGATTGTAGAGTGAACTGCCTAACCGGATAAACTTCTCATCTTTTTGGCTGATCGGGCCGATTCCGTGCTTTTCCAGTTCATGCAGCATCATCATCGCATTCGTACTGACTTGCGAGGCATGCTTTAAATTGATGTCGTAATCGATGGCCAACTCGTAAAAACTTTCCTCAACAACATTCGGGAAAATCGGCATCTCGAAATCTTTGGTCAGCTGCTCGTAGAAGACGCCATCCCGCAGCCCTTTGCGGCTTAAAGCAAACACATCCGCTTTGATGTAGTCCATCAAGCAGGTAAACACCTCAATGGCTGGAATGATGATGTCGGCGCGGTCTTTCGACAACCCTTCCACGCGCTGGATCTCTTGGAAATCCATCGACAGCAGCATCTTATTGACCATTTTGACATCAGCTGCTGACATCTTGTATTGATGGACGCCTGCGAGCGGATATTCAATGTATTCCTGATGCACCTGCGCCATATTCCGCGCACTTCCCCCGATGCCGATAAGCGGCAATTTTTTATCTTTCAGCCATGGCAAGGTCTGGAACTGTTCTTTCAAAAAAGCACGCAGCTTTTTAAGCTCATCACCTGTCGGCATATCCCCTTTGACAAACCGCTCTTTCAACGACAATGCACCAAACGGAAAACTATAAAAATAAATTAATTTACGGTTCTCAAAGAACGTCAGCTCTGTACTGCCTCCCCCGATATCCACAGTAATTCCGCTTTCAAACGGCGTCGAGTTGACGACAGCCAAAAAGCCGTAATTGGCCTCTTCATACTCAGACAATACCCGAATGTCGAAATCCGTCTCTTTTTTGATGCGAGCTACTATGTCCTGCTGGTTATTGGCCTGCCGGACGGCCGCTGTCGCAACGCATTTAACTTCATCCAAATTATGATGCCTCGTCACTTCCTGGAAACTTTTTAATGTATTGACCAGCACATCGATTCCTTCATCTTCCATACTGCCTGATTCTGACAAATAGCTGCTCAGGCGAGCCACCGCTTTGACGTTTTCCGTTTCTGTCAGCCGCCCGCTTTTGTCGCGCGTATAAATAACCAAGCGAATTGTATTGGAGCCGATATCGATGATTGCGTATTTATCCTTATCCATCATGTTCCCCACATCCTGACCTGTTGAAATTTCGATATACTTTACTTTACCCGAATTTACAGGTTTAGCGGCCTTTCTCAACCGCCAATACACAGATTAATTTTTCTTCCAGCCGGTGTTCACCTTGAATTTGAGCGCTCGCCGCCAAATAATCAGCCAAGATTTCCAGTTTATCAAGTGTCCATCGTTCCCCCGGCAGCACCAGTGGAATCCCGGGCGGATAAGGCACCACCATTTCCGCTGAAATCCGTCCCAGCCCTTTCGCATAAGGAATCCATTCCGTCTCTTCCATATCGAGAGTGCCCAACGGCATATCCGGCACGCTGATTTTCGGCAATTCCGGCACTGCCATGCCCATTGTTTTCCGCTCTTCCTGCAGCACCGCCCGGACCGCCTCTTTCACACGGCTCCGGATTTCCGCAAAAGGATACGAATGCACTTGTTTCAATAAAGGCAAAATCAGCAGCACTTGATACGGATCCGCCAGTTCTGCGTGGACGTCCATCTCCTCAAGCTGCTCTTTCAGCTGAAATCCGCTGTGGTGTCCAACTCGCAGCATCAACTTCAGCGGATCGTCCGGTTCAAACACTTCAAGCTGCGGAATGCTTTTCAGGGCATCGATGAATAGCTGCCGCTTTTCTAAAAAGCTGCGCATATCCGGCTGCGAGTAATTTTCAATATACGCCCGCGCGTCATCAAGTGATGCCATGATGAGATAAGAGGGGCTGCTGGATTGCAGCATGCGCAAATACTTTTTGATTTTCCGGCTTGCCACTAAAGAACCCTGCACATGCAAAAACGACCCCATCGTCATTGCCGGCAAGGTTTTATGTGCCGACTGGACCACAGCGTCAGCGCCGAGAGCAAGCGCCGATGCAGGAAACGGCGGACCCGCCACGAAATGTGCGCCATGCGCTTCGTCAACCAATACCGGGATGCCTTTTTCGTGGCAATACAAGATGATTGCGCCCAAGTCTTGCGCTGCCATGCCGTAATAATCGGGATGCGCCAGCATAAGGGCTTTGGCCGTTGGATAGGCTTCTACTGCTTCTTTCACATCTTCGAGCCGCAAAGAGCCCGCTGACAAAGAATCCACGTTCCATTCCGGAGCCAGATAAACCGGCTCAACGCCAGCCAATTCCAATGCATGGAATACAGATTTATGCGAATTCCGTTGAACGAGGAGCGTGTCGCCTTTTTCACATGCCGCATAGACCATCGCTAAATTGCCGACGGTCGATCCATTGACCAGAAAAAAACTCTGTTGTGCCCCGTAAGCCTCTGCCAGGAGCTTCTGCGCCTCATCAATCGCTTCTTCGGGATAATGAAGATCGTCCAGGCCCGCAAGCTCTGTAAAGTCATATGCAAGCGCAGACTTGAAGGCGTCTGGAAGCCCTGAAAGTATTCCATTCTTATGGCCTGGCACGTGAAAAGAAATCGGATGCTGCTGCTGAAAATTCACCAACGCGTCTACTAAAGGTCTTCGCTGTGTCATGGATTTCATCCTTCTCTGCTTAGTAATATGTCCATTATATCGGATCCGCAGATTTTTACACTTCTGCAAGGGCAGTTCGAGCTTTTGCGCGTCCGGATTTTTCTTCCGGACGCACAAAAAAACCGCTGCCGGTTAAGGCAACGGTTTTCTTCTTC
>NZ_JASDCW010000025.1:0-49906 GCF_030407685.1 Planococcus sp. APC 3906
GCCTGGCTTCAGTCTCCTCGTCGCTGGAAAAAGAGCTGCTCCTGCATCGCTGCGCTAGCTTCGTCGCAAACGAGGTTCTTCAAACCTCGCTTCCTGCGGGGCCTTCAGCTCAGGCTTTGCCCGCTGGAGTCGCCGCCTTCCGCTTCATTCAAAGATATTTCTTATTTGAGAGTTATTTCTTTTACAGAAGAACACCAAAGATACACTTTCTGCAGTTTCTTTTGGGTTCTCCAGATATGGAGCAAAACAGCGGAGAAAACCGTACTGCTCCTGCAGCGCTTTGCGCTTCGTCGCAAAGTCTTGCCTGCGGGGCAGCGTAGCGACGAGTCAGCCGAGACCCCGCAAGGAGCGAAGCGACTGAGGAGGCTTGGCGCTCGCCCGCGGCAAAAAACATGTGCTCCTGCAGCACTACGTGCTTCGTCGCAAAGGCATAGCCCCAATGCTTGGGTCCATGCCTTCGCAGCTGTTTTGCGGAATATCGTTTACCATATTAGCTCAAAAAGCAGAAATTTAATGAATAACTTCAGTTAAATTAAAAACAGCCCCGCCGGGATGGCGGGGCTGTCTCTGATTGACTTTATTCTGTTGTAAACTTGTAGCCGAAGCCTCTGACGGTCCGGATATGCACCGGATTGGCTGGATCTTTCTCCACTTTCCGCCGCAAGTTGCTGATATGGACTTTGACCGTTTGGATATCCCCTTCGGAATAATAGCCCCAGATGCGGTCGTATAATTGTTCTGCCGTCCACACGCGGTTTGGGTTTTGGGCCAGCAGGAGAAGCAATTGGAATTCCTTGTGGTAAAGCCGGACCTGCTTGTCGTTGACGTAAAGTTCCCGTGCATCGATATGGATTTTCATATCCCCGAATTCCAGAATGGCCAATTTATCTTCGTCGCCGTTTTTCCAGCCGTTCCTCCGGAGGATGGCACGGATGCGGGCTTCAAGTTCATTGAAGTCGAAAGGTTTGGTTATATAATCATCCCCTCCCGCTTCAAGGCCATTGATCTTATAGGACAGCTCTTTGCGGTAGCTGACAAATAAAATCGGCATTTTCGTCTGCAGACGGATTTGTTCACAGACTTCCAGGCCATTCATCCCCGGCATTTCGATGTCGAGCAAAATGATGTCCGGGTTTTCCTTCGCTAATTTATCCATCGCTTCATAGCCATCTTCAGCGTCTATGACGCGGTAGCCTTTTTTAATCAGGAACAACCGCATGAGTTCGCGGATTCCTTCTTCGTCTTCGACGACCATTACAGTTGCTTCGCTCATGGCGCACACCTCCTATCGTTTTTAAAAACTCAGCGGCAAAGCGATATAGAACACGCTTCCCTTGCCCGGTTCACTTTCAGCCCAGATCTCCCCTTTATGGGAAAGAATGATTTCTTTTGCGATGGCGAGGCCCAAGCCGCTTCCTTTGTAATGTTCCGATTTCTCCATTTTAAAGAATCGGTCAAAAATATGCGGCAATACTTCCTGGTCAATTCCGCTTCCGGTGTCCGCCACTTTTATGATGACTTCGCCCTCAAACTCCTCCAGGTCAAGCACTGCCCCTTCCGTGCCGCTTGCGTAAACTTCAGTTGAAATGGTGATTTTCCCATCTTCAGAGGATGTATGCTTTACTGCATTCCACAGGACATTGGAAAACACTTGATCGATTCTGTCGACGTCAATTGACAGGATAAACTGATCTTCGAGCGGATTGCGTCCTCTTAGGCTGTGTTCGAATTTCCGGCCGCTTTGGGTGACATCGGATTCCATGCCGGTGGTTAGGCGGTTCAGCCACTGGCTCAGCTTCACTTCTTCAAAGCGCAATGTCATATTGCCCGATTTGTATTTGGACAGCTCAGTTAAATCTTCTGTCAGGCGTTCCAGCAGCAACAATTTGTTGTGGATCATGTCCAGGTATCTTGGGTTTTTCTCGTCGATGAGACTTTCTTTGACCGCTTGGATATAGCTGTGGATCAGCGTAATCGGCGTCCCCAGTTCATGTGAGATCGTCGACAGCATTTCGTTTCTGGATTTCTCGATTTCCTGGATTTCATCGTTGACCGTCACCAAGTTCATATTGGTGATTTCCAGCGCCATCGTGCGTTCTTTGATATTGCGCTCCAGGAAATAATTGACGTTCGTGATTTCCTGCGTCAGGCTTCTCAAATTCGCCAGCGTCTCGACGCGCAGCAGAAACTCTTCCTTGTCGCACGGCTTCACCAAATAATCATTGGCGCCTGCCGTGAAAGCGTTCGTCTTATGGCGCATCCCTTCTTCTTCCGACATCATCAGAATCGGCAGTTCCGTTAACGTGAATTCTTTTCGGATGCTGCGGCATAATTCGTCTCCGGTCATATCAGCCAGCGCCCATTCAAGGATAACCAGGTCAATCGGCTGCTCACCAAGAAGTTTCAGCGCTTCTTTCCCTTCGGAAACCCCGGTCACTTCAAACCCTTCCCTCATTAGATGGTAAGTGACCATCTGTCGATTGACATCGATATGGTCGACAACCAGGATGCGGATTTGTTTTTGTTCCCGTCTGCGCTGGCTAAGCGATTGTGTCAGCTCCGCAGCGGACAATTCTTCGATTTCGACTTTCTCGGCTTCCTGCGGTTCGGCCAACTCTTCTTTCATATAGATTGGCAGTGTAAAACTGAACGTCGAACCTTTCCCAGCTTTCGATTCCACTTCCAGCCAGCCGCCTTGCAATTCGACGAGCCGTTTGGAGATGTTCAATCCGATGCCGATACCTGTGCCATGGATTCCGTCAACGTCTGATTCCAGCTTCAATGGAAACGGTTCGAATAAAGTCGGAATCTCTTCTTCTTTAATGCCGATACCGGTATCCCGTACGGAAATTTGAATCTGTTTGCCGATTTGATTAGCGGTAATGACAATTTCGCCCGAAACTGTGTATTTGATGGAGTTGTCCAGCAGGTTGAAAAGAACCTGCTGCACCCTGTCCGGATCAGCAATAACTTCCGGAAGGTCATCCGGAATCGTGTGGTACAAGGAAACGTCTTTGTCTTTGAGCAATGGCCGGCATACCGTTAGCACTGTTTCAGCCAAATCAAGCAGTTTTACCGGTTCGACATGGACATCGAGCGCATTCTGTTTGAGCTTGGAAAAATCCAGAATATCGTTGATCATATGCGCCAATTTCTTCCCGCTTGTAACGATGGTTCCAAGCTGCTGGTTCGCATTTTGAGGAATGCGGCCATAGGTCATTTCCTGCAGCGACTCGGCAATGCCGATCATGCCGTATAAGGGCGTTCTTAAATTATGGGATGTGATGGCAAGCAGCTCATCTTTGCGCTCATTGGCATGCTTCAACGACTCCATTGCCAAGCGCTGCCGTTCAACAGCCTTCCGTTCTAATTCCTGTTTCTCCAGTCGTTTTACTGCAGCTTTATCATTCAGTGCGAGGGCGGCCATCAGAATTCCCAGGCCTACTGCCAGATAACCGCCATGCCGCGTTCTCAGCGTGAAAGGCATATAGCCATTCATCACCAGGAACGAAACTGCAATGCCGAACATCAACAGGAATGTGCCGACTGTGTAATACCTGGCGTAGAGGATATCTTTTTCCAGGCATATCACCGAGATGATGAAAACTGCGATTGAACTGGCAACAAGCATCAGCGGCAAAATGAGGCGGATGGCTTCTAAGTTCATCAGCAGAACGAGCAGCATGATTAAATCTGCCGCAATAAGTCCCTTGAACACTTTTTCAAGCCATGGCAAATGCCGCCGGATATCCAGAAAACTTTCCGTAAACAACAGCAGGAAGATGGTGCTCAAGCCAATGAAAAATAGGATCGAGCGTTCATTCCACCAAATCATATCCGGCCAGATAAATGCCAGCGTCAAACCTGTGAGCGAAGAAATCGCGAATAAAATCGACATGGATAGGAGGGCGAAATACAAAAAACTCAATTGTCTGAGACGCATGAATTGAAACAGATGATAGGCTGTGATGACGATGGCGATACCTGTCCCTAAACCGATCAATGCTGTCGTCGATCTCGTTTCCGCTTCAAATGCCTTTTCTTCCCAAATTGCTACCGGAATTTGCATTGGCCCTCCAGATTTTACATGCAGATAAAAGGTCCCTGCTGCACCTTCTTCCATATCAAGGTTGAAAACGAGATTCCGGTGGTAGTATTCGCGCTCGCCGACTGGCACCGACCGGCCGCTTTCCTTCGCTTCGAATCCACCCCCGGGTGCCGGCATATACAATGTGACATCGTCCAATGTTGAAGAAGCGACTTCCAACAGCCACTTCTTGTCAGCCGTCGTATTTTGCAGATCGAAACGGATCCAGTAAGCACTTTCTGTATATCCTTCATTCAATGTTCCTTCTATATTCGGCATGAACTGCATGCCCAGAATCGGCTGCGAAACCTCTTCCATCGTCAGGCTGCCTGAAATATCTTCTAAAATGGACATTTCGCTATCCAAATGGATTTTATCCATCGAATCGGTCAAAATCAGCGTCTCGCCGCTTTCTTCTAATCCGCCTTCGGGGCTTTTGGCAGATATAAAGAACAGCATGATAAAAAGGATAAATACTATTTTCACGGCTATAGAAACGTTCCGGTAAAGTCGGGACATAATCAAGCACCTCTGTTTTTCTAGAATTCATTTTAGGTCATTATCCAATCAAAAAAACAGCATCAGCCATAAATTCTTATTTAAATTCTAACTTGTATAATTTATTTTGAATATTTAAATTATTTAGATTCGCTATTTATGAACCATAAGTATCATTACCAATTGATAGAATAATACCATTATACTTGGAAAAAGAAAACATTTTTTTATCTGAAAATTCAAATAAAACTATTGACCCAGAACGTTCTTGCGATTACTCTATAAAAAAGGACATTCCAGGTTCATTCGTCGCATGAAATTTGAATCGGGCTTTTCAAGGCCCCAGAAGAGGTGATAGCGATGTTCCAGAAGAAATCTTCAAGCCTTCCGAAAAAGAAGAAGAATTGGTTTGGTATTTTTGTAAAGATTTCCATTGTAATAGGTGCACTATACTTGTTGGTGCTGTTTCCGAAAGCCACCAGTACATTAGATGAAATCCATGAACCGCTCGTCAGGGAAGCATCCCCTAAACGGCAGGAGAAAGTCGTTTTGGAAGATAAGGATCCGATTTCAGTCCTGCTGCTCGGTGTTGATGAGCGTGCAGGTGATAGAGGCCGCTCGGATACGATGGTCGTTGTCGCCATTAACCCGGAAAAAGAATCCACCAAGATGATCAGCATTCCCCGTGACACTTATACGGAGATTGTCGGGCTCAATATGTCCGATAAGATTAATCACGCCTATGCTTTTGGAGGCATTGAAATGTCGATGGATTCCGCTGAAAATCTTTTGGACATTCCCATCGACTACGTCGTCCAGCTGAATATGGAGGGGTTTGAAGACATCGTCGACGCATTGGACGGCGTCAAGGTCGAAAACTCTTTTGCTTTTGATGACTTTGCAGCAGGCGAACTAACTTTGAACGGCAAGCAAGCACTGGATTACGTAAGGATGCGCTACAACGATCCGGATGGGGACTTCGGCCGCCAGAATCGCCAAAAGCAAGTGATTCAGAGCATCATGACGAAGGCCGTTTCCGCTAAAACACTTTTCAATTACCCGAAAATTTTCAATGCATTAGGCAATAACGTAAAAACCAATATGGGCTTCAATGAAATGATCGATGTCCAGAACAATTACCGCGATGCCACAAATGACTTGGAACAGCTTTATTTCGAAAAGGGATACGGTGAAACAATCGGCGGCATCTGGTATTACATGATGGATAAAGAAGAACTTGCTGAGGTGCAGACGGTTTTTAAAGAGCAATTGGAAATCAACCCATAATAAAAATCCAGCCGCATCTTACATGCGGCTGGATTTTTTGGGTTCATTATTTTTTGGGTGCGAGTTCAACAGCTTGGCGCAATGCTTCCACTAAGCTTTTTTCATCTGCCTTGCCTGTGCCCGCAATATCAAAAGCGGTGCCGTGGTCTACGCTTGTCCGGATGATGGGCAGCCCGACCGTAATGTTGACCCCTGACTCCAAGCCCAACACCTTGACCGGACCGTGGCCCTGGTCGTGGTACATGGCAACAACGATATCGAAGTCGCCGCGCACCGTGCGGAAAAACAATGTATCCGCAGGCAGCGGCCCTTGCACATCGATTCCTTCAGCCTGCGCTTTCTCTACTGCAGGCACGATTTTCTCCGCCTCCTCGCCGTAACCGAACAATCCATTTTCCCCAGCATGTGGGTTGATTCCGCATACTGCTATCTTTGGAGAAGCAATGCCAGCCTTGGTCAAGGTCTCGTGCGCCAAGTGAATGACGTGCAGCACACGTTCAGGCGTAATCATATTGATGGCATCAATGATGCCTACATGCGTAGTGACATGGATCACTTTTAAATTCGGAGAGGAAAGCATCATTGAGTAGTCGGTAGTACCGGTCAGTTCAGCCAGTATTTCTGTATGCCCAGGATAAAGATGACCCCCTTTTTGCAAAGCCTCTTTATTCAATGGAGCGGTGCAGATAGCGTCAATTTCTTTATCATTTGCCAAAGCAATCGCTTTAGCTAAATATTGGAATGCCGCATTGCCGGCTTCCGCAGACACTTCGCCGATTGGCAGCGTATCCGGAAGCAGCGCAAGATCCAAACAATCGATTACAGCCGGATCGAATTGTGCTTCTCGCGGATGTTTGATGCGGCGAATCGCTTTTGTGCTGCCCGTGAATTTTTTTGCGCGTTCCAGAATCGACGCATCACCGATTACAAAAGAACGGCTTGTTTCATGCACAACCTTATGTTCGAAGCTTTTTAAAATGATTTCCGGACCGACGCCTGCCGCGTCCCCCATTGTAATTCCAATTATCGGTTTATAAGTTTGCATGTAATCCCGCTCCTCTCAGATAATCGACGGCATCCACCAGCGAATGGCTAGTGCCAAAGCCGCCCGCTTTTGTAATAGCCGCCATTTTTTTGTTTTTCCAGTCCACGATTCCAAGCGGCAATCCCGGCTCTACTTCAACCTTCAATTCCATGTCCTGAATGCCCAGTTTACTGCAGATTGCTTTTGCGGTGTCACCGCCCGTCATGATGATCGCGTCGAAAGCGAATTGTTCCAGCGCTGCTTCAGCGAGCAAACCCAGGCCTTCTGCAATCCCTTTTCCACAAGCAGCTGCTGACAATCCATTGCCGGCTGCCCATTGCTTGACCCGTTCGCGGTTTTCTTCCGAACCATCCACATAAATTACCGCAGCGTCCCATCCATCCTCAGCCAAATGCTGCCGCATGGCGGAAATTGCACGAGCCGGATGTTCCAAAAGTTCCAGCGGATCCGCTTCCGCCATTACCGTCCCTTCTCTTTTCTGCAACGCCGCTAATTGGCCGCTGGTCTGGCCGGATAAACTGCCGGCAGCCACAAGGACTTTTTCTGCCCCGATTTGTTGCCGGCCGCTGTTTTCACTTGTGCTTAATTCTGTATACAGATGGTTGATCATGCCGGCGGATCCAGCCCAGCCGATTGCCAACTCCGTTGCTTTAGCCAAAACTGCCAGTTCAGCGAAATCCGCTTCACCGACCGCGTCGCACACCAGCCATTCCACGCCTCGCTCGAACTGCTCCTGCACCCATCTTGGAGCCTCTTCGCTAAAAAGAACTTCCCGCGTAAGAACTGCAGCCTTGGCGGTTCCCGCTCCCAATAAATCCGGAATAAAGCTTTTCAGGACCGGCGTTTTAGGGTCTTTTGCAAACTCGGTGTCCGTGATTTCTACGCCGTTTACATAGAGAACACCGTGTTCAACGGTTCTGCCCATTACCGGAAAAGCGGGAACGATCCAAATCATGTCCATCCCACCGGCATCTTTCATCGCCTGCAATTCAGCTGCCACTGGTCCTCGCAACGTTGAATCCACTTTTTTATAAAAATCGGTGATGCCGCTCGTTTTCAATCGCATGATTTCCCGGTGGACAATTTGGTAGGCATCCCCTGCAGCCATTGCCCGGCTATCGGTATCAACAATCCAAACGTCGATCCGTTCATCGCCAAAATTTGAAGCGTTCGCTGAATCCGTCAGCAGCACTTTTGTCCGAAGCCCCTTCTGCGCTAGCCGCACACCCGTGTCATTGGCCCCGGTAAAATCATCTGCAATGATGCCAATCCCTTTCGCCACATCCTTCAACCCCTTTGCCGCAAGCAGCTTGTGCCGCTAGCCTTTCTTTCACTATAAATTGAATATTAAATATTGCAACAAACAGAAGACTATTTCCCTCTATAATTAGAATAACGTTTAAAAATGCAACGAAATTGCAAACTCACGATTTGAGTTTGCGCCATAATGTTGCCCGATTGATTCCCAGGCGATGGGCCGCTTTGGTCTGGTTCAGCTTTTCTTCTTTCAAAACATGATTGATGATTTTCTGCTCAATTTCTTTCAGTGTCTCGTTGTCATCGATGCTGATCATCCCATGGGCAGAGTCGCCTATCGGCATGAAGGCTGTTTTCTGCAAAGTAGGGCTTCCAATCACGTACGTTTTTTCAATCAGCGCCAGGTTTTTCACATAAGCTTTCAAAGATGCAGAATTGCTGTCTTTTACTGAATGCACGATGGTTTCCAATGCAGCATTTTCCACTTTGACTGGCTGCGTTCCCAGCGTTTGGTGAAACCCCTCTAGATAAGTTTGGACTAAAGCAGGAATGTCCGCCTGGCGATTCACCAATGTCGGAACCGAAAGCAGGATCGCTTGCTCAAAACCGGTGTGTTCTGCTAATTCCGTCGTCAAAGCAGGAATGGAAATTATCAGCTGGATATTTTTCGCGGCCGCCAGTTGCGCAATTACCGTTAAATAAGCCGTCTTTTTTTCATCCGGAATGGCAGTCAATTCAATAAACAAGGTCGAAATGGAGTCTGGCAGGCTGCTAATCTCTATGTCTTGAAGATTTTGTGCGCTGGCTTCTGCGAAAAATCCGGTTTTGCCGTGAAACACGTGCAGATAACGTGCCAGCTCCTGCTTAGCCAGACCGTCTTTTCCAACCAGCAGCAAAAGAGAAGAAGCACATGCCGGGGCTTCCGCTGCCAATAGCAGGTTTTTCATCGCTGCACTATCAGCTGCCAGCAGCGGGAGATGGTTGATTTGTTCAAGCTGCAATGCTTCCGCCTCCTGTGCATCGAGCCGTTCAAAAAAGAAATAAATGAGCGTGCCATCCCGATCGGCAATGCGTTCTGCCCGCACTGTGAAACGAACCTTACCGTTATGTGCTGTAGACAATACAGGAATTTCGCTGCTTAGCAATTTTATCCGCATCGTTTCCAATTCTTCGTTTGAAATCGGTTGCCCGTCGAACAACGTCCACTGGGCTTCGACTGTCCGTCCATCTTCTCCAAGCGTTATGAAATCGATTTTTTGCCTGGCAAGAACCGTGCTGAGGATGCGTTGCTTGCGCCCGCTTTTTTCCATTGTTGAAATCAAGCGCCGTGCTTCTTCAATCGCCTCCATAACGGACTCACGTCCTGATTGGATCAACAAGCCTTCCATGCCCAGCCGCTCTGCTGCTTCAACTGTCACGACATCACCGAGAACTCGGCTGATCCCTTCTTTTTTCAGTTCCTCCAATACCTGTCCGATTTCTTCCGCCTTTTGTATCGTTGCCACTTTAATATCCATATCCAGCAAGCCCGCTATCGAACCTGCCCCCATCGTGACAGAAGGAAAACCCGCCAATGCGCTGTTTGCTTGGCGAGGTGCCCCCATCAGCGTGATGGCACGCAACAGATCGTAGCCTGAAATCCGGATTTCGATGACCGGCAAATCGATTGCGTTGCGGATCATTTGTGCCGTTCCGCCTCTGCTGATGATTAAATCTGCGCCCTCGCGCTCCATGCGTTCAGCCGCCAACACGCCCGCTTCCAGATTACCCGCTTCAATCAGAAGCTCGACCGTTGGAAACGCATCTTTTAAATCTTCTATCAGCTGCGCCATTGCTTCGTATGGCGGGATGATCCCAATTGTAATATTTCTTGCCACAACCCTTCCTCCTCTTTTTTCTAGTTGTTGCTATTATAGCAATGCACCAACCCATGCGCCGCAATGCCAATGTATTATTCTGTCAACTTCTTGGCCACCCGTTTATAATAGCTGTAACAATAGACTGTAAAGGGGCTGTCTTCATGTGTTTGATTAATTTCCAATTGAACGATCATCCAAAATACAAATTAGTGCTGGCTGCAAACCGCGATGAATTTTACTTGCGCCCGACAGAATCGGCCCATTTCTGGAAAGACGAACCCCAATTATTGGCCGGCCGCGACCTGATGCAGATGGGGACTTGGCTGGGCGTCACCAAAACTGGCCGTGTTGCTGCGTTGACGAATTTCAGGGATCCCTCAGCGCCTGAAGCCGATAAGATTTCACGCGGTTCGATTGTACGGCATTTTCTGTCCACCGACATGGATGCGCGGCTTTTTCTGGAAAACTTGATCCCGGAAGACTATGCAGGCTTTAATATTTTAGCCGGTGATGGCAGCCAATTTTTTTATTACAATAACCTTGAAGCGAAAGCCACGGAAGTGGAGCCAGGAATTCATGGCCTCAGCAACCACTTCCTCGATACGCCTTGGCCGAAAGTCGTAAAAGGCAGTATGCATCTCGAACGCTACCTTTCGGATAACGAGGACGTGCACATCGATGACTTGTTCGACATTCTGCAGGACGCCGAAGAAGCGATAGACGGCGATTTGCCGGACACCGGAATCGGCTCTGAGCTCGAGCGCAAGCTGTCGCCGATGTTCATAAAAACGCCGGATTACGGCACCCGCTCCTCCACCGTCTTGCTCATCGGCCATGACGGCCACGTCGTTTTTGCAGAACGTGTTTACACTAGCGGCAATTTGCAGGAAGACAACCGCTTTGAGTTCGATATTGAACAATGAAGCACGGATTTTGAGCTAGTTCATGTTAAGGTCTCGCTAGGTCATGTTGATTCTCTCACATATCATGTTAACGTGTTGCTAAATCATGCTAACGCCGGTTTAGTTCATGTTAACGCGAGAACCTTTTTCTTCAAACCATAGATGGATGCATTTCGCCTCTGCGAAATGCGCAATTGCTTGAAAGGAGCTGTCCGCAGAAGCGGGCAGCTTTTCCATTTATGCGCTTGAACTTGGATCGTGAAGAGATTTTCACTTTTCCGCTCTCTTCTTAAAGGGGCTTTCCTATGCTAGTTCATGTTAAATGCTAAACAGTTCATGTTGACTGCTGGCTAGATCATGTTGATTGTCCCGCACATCATGTTAAGTTCCCGCTGGTTCATGTTAACGCCAATTTAGTTCATGTTAACGCGAGAACCTTCTCCGTATTTACGCCGAGAAGCTCTTTCACATTGGCAAGATGCGCATTTTCGTCAAGAAGAGCCCTTCGCAGATTCGCGAAGGGCTCTTTTTGAACTTTTATCTTTCCTTGCCGTTATGCAAAGTCGATGGTCATGCTGTCGAGCAGCCTTTTGTACTCGGTGTATTCTTTCTCCCATTCGGCGTTCCGATCGATTTCTTCCCCTTTCAGCAAAGACTCGATGACATCCAGGCAGACATGCCAGCCGGCAAGATCCTTTGCCGTTTGGGGTGTGATGTTACGAATAGACTCAACTAGCTTTAATTTCGTCCCCTGATTCACAGGCGATACTTCAAAACGGACTTCGTCGTCCCACCAATTGAACGCCAGAACTTTGCCTTCCTCAAAATCAACAATCTCCAAGCTGTCAGAATTGCCGTTTCCCATATCGAAAGCCAACGATCCGCCTTTTCGCAAATCGGTAATCTCCAGCTCTGAAAACCATTGATTGAGCTTTTCATTGTCCGCCAGCATTGCCCATACTTGTTCACTCTCAAACGGCAATGTCCGTTCGAATCTTGCCTCATACCCTTGCTCTTTTTGTGTGATTTCTGCCCGCATGCCTGTTCCTCCTAATCTAATAGTCGTGATTCCATTATACACGAACACAAGGCGCTGTTTTGATGGGTGCATCATGCTAGAATCGGGTATAGGAACTTAAGGAGTTGAAGATATGAGATTAGGCTATGCTTGTATGAACACTGAACTGAAAACCGTCTTCCGCACGGTGCGCGTTGCGACTGTGGAAATGGAAGGATCGGCTAAAATAAAGGAATTGACGCTGCAGAATATGCAGACCACTTTGGAAATTTTGAAATGGAATGTGGAGAATGGCATTTATTTTTACCGTGCATCCAGCTCCATTATCCCTTTATCGACGCATCCGATTAACGACTGGACATGGTGGGAAGATCCGGATTTCCTTGAAATTGCTGCACAGATCCGAGAGCTTGTGGAAAAGTATAAAATGCGCATTTCCATGCATCCCGGCCAATATACCGTCCTAAATTCACCAAAAGAATCGGTCGTCGAGAAATCAGTCCAGGACTTGGAGTACCATGACCGGCTGATTCAATTGCTCGGGGGCAACGACTTGATCCTCCATACGGGAGGCGCATATGGCGATAAAGAACAAGCCAAGCAAAGGTTTGCTGAGAATTACGCGCTTCTTCTCTCGCCTTCTATCAAGCAGCGGCTGCGCCTGGAAAATGACGATAAGACGTTTACCATACGCGATGTACTTGACGTCAGCAAAATTGCAGGCGTTCCAGTGTGCTTCGACATCCACCACCATAATTGCAATAACGATGGGCAACCGGTCGACTTTTCGGAAATCCTGGCAACGTGGGAAGGGTTCGGGACGCCGAAAATCCACATCAGCACAGGCAAAGAAGGGTTCACCGATTTGCGCCACCATGACCTTATTGCCGAAGAAGATTTTAATGAACTGCTCTTGCTGCTAGGCGGCACTGATGCAGACATCATGTTCGAAGCGAAGCTGAAAGAGCAATCCGTGCTGCCATTCGTACGCAAACTTCAAAGCGTGCAATGACTCCGCCATGAAATCAATTGAAAAGCAAAAGGAGGCCGAAATTAATTCGGCCTCCTTTCTATTGGGCTGTAGGGAATTCCAATGTAAATACGGTGCCCCTGCCTTTTTCAGACTGGACATTTATTTCGCCGCTCAATTGGTGCGCAATGCTATACGATACCATCATTCCGAGACCGGTGCCTTTGCTTTTCGTAGAGAAATAAGGTTCCCCTAAGCGTTGAAGCTCTTCCTTGGTCATGCCGCATCCTTCATCTTTAATGAGAATCAGCACAGAAGGCGCTTTTTCCTTGATGCGGATCGTCAATATCCCGCCGTCTGGCATGGCATCGATTCCATTGCGGATGATGTTGATGAGCATTTGATGGAACTTTTGGCGGTCCCCCATGATTTTCGCCTGGCAGCCACCATCAATTAAATTGATAGTGACTTTTTCCCAATTAGCGTACGGTGTAAGCACCTTCAGCACTTGCTGAATTTCCATTTTCACTTGGAGGAGCTCAAGCTTGCCGCTCACTGGTTTCGCAAAAACCAAGTAATCTTCGATCAACTGGTCCGCTGCTGTGATTTCGTGAAGCATCGTATCGTAGAATTCAATTTGCTTGTCGCGGCTATACTCATGATCTTTCATTAATTGGACGAATCCCTGAATGCTCTGGATCGGATTGCGGAGTTCATGAGATACCGAAGCCGCAAAATGGCTGACGGTCTCAAGCTTTTCATGCTTCATCAATGAATTCAATAAATATTCCTGGCGCTGGATATGCTCGATCAATAATGCGGCGATTGCCGTGACAGCTCCTTGGCTCAGCATAAGAATGGCCCAAAGGCTGAAGATATTGCCGATCGGGTTGCCGAAAAGCCAATTTCCCAATAGCATATTGAAAACCAAAGAAACGATGGCAATGCCAAAGACCAGCACCACTTTCCATAAGCGGTTGATGCGCATATAAAGAGGGCGCAGAAGCGGGACACTAACAGCAACTGCAAAAATGGTCAATACGCCCATGTACATGCCATCCCCGCCAATGGCGATGCGTCCGATTGCCGCAACCAGGAAAAGAATCGCACTGACAGCCGGTCCGCCGTAAAGTGCTCCGACAATGAGCGGCACTTGCCTGAGATCAAAGATGTATTCTTCCCCCAAAACTTGATAGGGAAAGACCATGCATAAAATGATGGATAGCGAGAACAGCGCAGTCAATATTGCCCGGTGGCTTTTAAAGAAATTGCGTTTGCCCGCAGTCGCAAACATCTGATACATCAGGATGGGGAAAATGATGAAAAAGATATTATTGATCATTCCTGTCATCATTTCAAAAATCTCGTCCATCCCCTCGCTGAAATAGTTTGAAATTCATTATACAACTTGGGCAGTAGGACAATCCACACATTTCAGCCATATCGTCCAGCTCTTTTATGGATAAACGTCATCCGGCATGGCATTCCTGATTTTTTCCAGCGCACGCCCCTTCCTCTTTTTCAAGCCTGAAACGGACAGGCCTTGCTGCTCAGCGAGTTTCCGAATACTCTCGCCGTTGATAAAAAGATCTTCAAGAAGTGATTTTTCCTGCGCCGACAAACGGATGGATTCCAACCATTCTGGCAGTTTATTCTCAAGAAGAGGGTTTGCCGGCTCTTCCGCCCCCGGATTCTCCATTAGCGTAAAACGGATGGAAAACCGATTTTCCCGATTCAATTCATCCAGCATTGCTCCATGGATCGAGCGGTAAGCGAACGGCGTAAAATCTCCTTTTGTTTCGTCAAACCGCAGCCACGCTTGCCATAAGGCTACTTCGCCAATTTGGCGGTATGTTTCAAAATCGCGGTAAATATGCAATTTTCGGATGAGCGCCGAAATCATTGGTGTATATTGCTGCAATACTTCTTCTATTGTATCCACTTCTAATCCTTCTGGACGTCCTTGTTATTCCCGGGTAAGGCTAGCTTAGCCAACCCAGGAGAACTGCACAAAAGCATTATTAACACGTCTAATCTATCATCGAATATTTTTGTATACTCAATACATGACGTTTGTCGTATTAAATTGTCATAAAATATCCTATTTTCTGATTATAGTATTGATTCTCCAAAAACCGAATGGTAAGATTCTCTAGTACGCAGAAAGGGGATCAACTGCTTGGGAAAGTATGATGAGAATTTTATTGACCGTTCCACATTATTTCTGTTGTCTTCATATGAAACAGAGCGCAAGTCGAAAGTGGTGACGAAGCACGGGGAGTATTATTCACGGCTCTCAGCCCTGCAGCTGATAGACAGGGCATGCATGCTTTACGCTTCGACTTACGAAGGCCGGGTCAAGGCAACGAGGCATAACCTTAATCAGCACAAAAAAACACCCATTCTCATCTCAAGTGACGGCGTGGCAGCATTTCCAACAAAATCCCCTTCCCATCCGGAATGCGTTTGGATTTTCAACCATGATTATCGGACCGAATTCGTATCGGTCGGAAAAACTAAAATCATTTACGAACAATATGGCATTTCAGTGGTGCTTGACGTTTCCATCCATACCTTGGAAAAGCAGCGCACGCGTATGTATGAAATGCTGTATTATTATTTGAAAGTTCGCGACAGATACGATATATAATCAGCATATTGCTATTTCGAACCTCCTTTCTTAGAAGCAAAAGACACCTCACTGTGCATTGGACGAGCCATCCAATTCAGAGAGAGGTGTCTTTTTCGTTATGCCGCTTCATCGCGGACCAATAAAAGCAGAATTTCTATTTCCCATTTCTCAGGATCCGGCTCGATTTCCGGATCCGTCAAGAAAATTTCAAATCGTCCGTTCCAAATTTCGTATTCCTCTTCCCAGCGCTTGTCGAATTCCAATCCCTCCGCTTGCGCCCATTGCACCAGCGCTTCATGCGACTCCGGCAAATTATCAGGATGCCCCCGGTGGATCGCCTTCAAATAAGATCCTCCGGGAATCGTGCTGACCACGACCCGCTCATCCCCCGCTGCCATCCGGTCCACTGGCACACCGATTTCCAGCGTAAACGCTTCATCGCCGCCGCTTGAACACCAATACCTGTAAAGCGGCATTCCTTCAGCCTTCAATTTCCTTTTTTGAAGCCACTCAACGATTTCGGGAATCAACGCAGCCGCTTCCTCCCATTCCACATCCACCGTTTCGAACGCGATTGCTGCATACGGCTTTTCCATCTGGTATTCTACCATCGGTTCACTTATATAACGTCGGGCCATCTCAACCCTTCCTTTCAATTATGCTAGAAGTCTTTCCCTTGCAGGTTTCAGAAGCGCCATTATATTCGTTGTTTTCTTGGTCCAGCTTATATAGTAATAATTCGATAACTGCAGTGAAATTCCTGCATGCTGAACCGACATTAAATGTACATATCTTGAGTGCTTCAGGAAATTGATTTCCTGTGCCTTAAGCCTTATTGTTAAGCTATGACCACACGGTTACTTTTTATGACTCAATGGTTACAAGGAGGGATTAAATGGATAAACGACAGGAACTAATGAAGCAAGCTACACGCTTTTTTTCTTCCAAAGGATTTCATCAGACTTCCGTTCAGGAAATAGCCCATGGAGCCGGAATTTCCAAAGGAGCGTTCTATAAACATTTCGATTCAAAAGAGAGCCTATTCGTCGAATTGCTGAAACGGTACCAGCTCGATTTGAACGCTGCGATGGCCGCTCCCCGCTTTACAGATGCTGCCGACAGCAAACAGGCGTTCATTGACAAATTAATCTTTGAAATCGAAAAGACCATTTCCGACAAGGAATTCTTCCTGATGATTTTCAAGGATTTTCCGAAAGACGACAGCGGACAGATGCAGGCTTTGTTCCAGGAATTGCGGACATCGCAGCTGGACATCACCAAAAACATGCTGCTTGAAGTTTACGGGGATGCTGCAAAGTCATTCATCGCCGATTTGGCAGCGCTGTTCGACGGCATGAAGCGCGAGTTTTTCATTTACCTCATTTTCGAAAATAAGCGCCTGGATGTGAACAAGCTTGCACATTTCATTGTTGCCAGTATGGATGCCATCGTCCTGAATTTGGAGCATATGGAACCGGTCCTGTCCGCCATCCCTCACGCGCCGAGCCCATTGGACGAAACTTTTGCAGCATTAGAAGAAAAAATCCGACACACTGCAGCGGACAATGAAAAGCGTTTGTCTTCGCTGCGCCTGTTAAAAGAAGAAGTCCGCAAGCCCGAACGCCAGGATTTCCTGATCGAAGCGCTGATCGCTTATTTGGCGCAAGAACCGGAACTTGAGCCAGAACTTTCCCGGCTCCAGAAGTTGATATAACACCGAACCCATTTTTTATACGAGGAGATTATGCATGAAAAAGATCATTGATTTTTCCCTGAACAATAAATTCGCGCTGTGGATCTTGACGATCATGGTGGTTGTTGCCGGTTTATTCGCCGGATTGACGATGAAACAGGAATCGATCCCGAATATTACGGTCCCTGCACTGACAGTCGTTACGCCGTACCCAGGCGCTGCGCCTGACGAAGTGATGAACGAATTGACGGTGCCGATCGAACAGCGCATCCAGAATTTGAATGGCGTCGAATTGCTGACGTCGTCGTCACTCGCAAACGCGTCATCGATCCAAGTCCAATTCGATTTCGATACGGACATGGACGAAGCGCTGCGTGAAGTCGAAAGTGCCGTGTCCGAATTGACCTTTCCGGACGGCGCGAGCGAACCTCAGATTTCCCGCATCAGCATTGATGCATTCCCTGTCCTGACACTTAGCATCAGCGACGAAGCGCAGTCTCTTGAAGAACTGACAAAAACAGTGGAAGACACGGTAATGCCTGAAATTGAAGGCGTTGCCGGTTTGTCGGACGCCCAAATTTCCGGCCAGCGTTTGGAGAAAGTCACCATGGCTTTTGACGAAGAAGCAATGGCCCGCTATGGATTGACGCAAGATGCCGTGCAGCAATTGATCCAAGCATCGAACCTGACTTTCCCTCTCGGCCTGACGGAATTTGGCGGCGAGATTAAAAACTTGGTCATTGACGGCAATGTGGCAACAGTCGATGATTTGAAAGAATTGCAAATTCCAGCGGTTCCGCAAACAGCACCAACTGGAGAACCGGCTCAAGCCCCTCCAGGCATGGAGACCCCACCTGATGCAGCAACTGCAGTTCCCACACAGATTCCGACGGTCGCTTTGGGCGAACTTGCCGAAATCGAAGTTGTCAGCGAAGCCGAATCGATTTCGCGCACAAATGGCGAAGAATCGATCGGCATCCAGATCGTCAAAGCGCCTGACGCCAACACGGTGGAAGTGGTCAATGCGGTGAAAGACATTGCAGCCGATTTGGAAGAGGAATATGGCCTGACGATCACGACAACATTTGACCAAGGCGAACCGATTGAGCAGTCTGTTGAGACGATGCTCAGCAAAGCGCTGTTCGGTATCCTGTTTGCCGTTGTCATCATTTTATTGTTCCTGCGCAGCTTCAAAACGACGATCATCTCGATCATTTCGATTCCGTTGTCGCTTTTGATGGCGATTTTCCTTTTGAACCAGATGGATATCACCTTGAACATCATGACACTCGGCGCGTTGACAGTGGCAATCGGCCGCGTTATCGATGACTCGATCGTCGTTATCGAAAACATATACCGCCGCATGGCTCTGCCTGGCGAACCTCTGCGCGGCAAAGCGTTGATCCGCGAAGCGACGCGTGAAATGTTCGTTCCGATTTTCTCATCGACAATCGTCACGATTGCGGTATTCCTTCCACTGGCACTCGTCAGCGGGCAGATCGGCGAGTTGTTCCTGCCATTCGCTTTGGCCGTCGTATTTGCGCTGTCGGCTTCATTGCTGGTTGCAGTAACAATCGTCCCGATGCTGGCGCATTCCATGTACGCCAAGCAATTGAACGGCAAGCTTGCCAATAAAACCAGCCATCACGAAGAAAAGCCAGGCAAATTGGCTGGCATGTACAAGCGCGTCCTGGAATGGTCACTGAACCATAAAATCATCACGTTCGGCGCAGCCACCGTCTTGCTTGTGGCCAGCTTGTTCCTGGTGCCGGTCATCGGCGTCAGCTTCCTGCCGGAAGAAGAACAAAAAATGGTCATGGCAACGTATTCGCCGGAACCTGGCCAGACGCGCAGCGATGTCGAACAAATCGCCACTGACGCAGAAGGGTTGATCAGCGAGCGCGAAGGCGTTACCACTTACCAATACTCGCTCGGCGGAGAAAATCCAATGGCCGCCATGTCCGGCGGCGGCAATAATTCCGCGCTGTTCTTTATTGAATACGACAGCGAGTTTGAGAACTTCAGCGAAGAAGGCGGCAAACTCATTGAGGAGCTGAACAGCAGCACCGACGCTGGGGAATGGAAGACGATGGACTTCGCGGCTGTCGGCGGAAGCGGCCTTGAGCTTTTCGTCTACGGCGATAATACGGAAGACATCCAGTCCGCCATCGACCAGATCCAGCCGCTTATGGAAGACAATAGCGGCCTGGAAAATGTGGAATCGAGCCTGACCGAAGCGTATGAGCAATACACGCTCGTTGCGGATCAGGAAACGATGAGCCAATACGGCCTGACTTCTGCACAAGTCGGCATGGCGCTGCGCGGTACTGGCCAAGCGCCGGTGTTGACGACCGTGCAGCAAGACGGCAAAGATTTGGATGTCTATATTGAAATGCCGGAAACCGATTATGCGGACATCAATGATGTCACGGCGATTGAAGTGCCGACTTCGCTTGGCACAACGGTCGCAATAGGCGACATCATGGAAGTCGAAGAAGGCCGTTCACCAGATACGATCAACCGCCGCGATGGCCAGATGTACGCTTCGCTGACAGCGGACGTGCTTGGCAATAATGCATCAGAAATCGCGGCTTCACTCGATGAAAGCGTCAACGGCCTGGAATTGCCGAGCGGCGTTTCAGTCGACCAGGGCGGTGTTGCGGAACAGATCAACGAATCGTTCACGCAGCTCGGACTGGCGATGCTCGCAGCCATCGCAATCGTCTATTTCGTTCTTGTCGTGACATTCGGCGGCGCCTTGGCGCCATTCGCCATCCTCTTCTCCTTGCCGTTCACAGTTATCGGCGTTCTAGTGGCATTGTGGGTGACAGGCGAACCGTTGAGCGTCAACGCGTTGATCGGCGTCTTGATGCTGATCGGCATCGTGGTCACCAACGCAATCGTGCTGGTCGACCGCGTCATCCACAAAGAGAAAGAAGGTTACACGACGCGTGCCGCTTTGCTTGAAGCCGGCACGACACGCCTTCGCCCGATCCTGATGACGGCCCTTGCGACTATCGGCGCCCTCATTCCGCTTGCCATTGGCGCGGAAGGCGGCGGCTTGATTTCGAAAGGCCTCGGCATCACGGTAATCGGCGGTTTGACGAGCTCGACATTGCTGACGTTGGTCATTGTGCCGATCGTTTACGAAGTCGTATCGAAATTCCGTAAGAAACAAGTGAATTAAAAGCCAAAAGCGGGCACACTCGATGAGGAGTGTGCCCGCTTTTTCGTGTTTTATTGAAATACGCTCTGTTATCGTCGGTATACGCTCTATAAGGCTCAAAATACGCTCCATTGCGAATGAAATACGCCCCATTGCAGCCGAAATACGCTTCTGCCGCCGAATCCGGCCCGCTGACGGAACATCAGCGGCCCTTTCCCATTATTTAGCCAGCAAAAATTCGTAGACTTGTTCATCGATTTGATTGTCCTCTGTCCAGCGGTCGTCGAAGTTCTCGCTCAGAGCGAACGTCTTCAGTGCATCTTTCACTGGCCCTTCATAGGAAGGATATTCTTTGTGATCGAGCACCCGCAACTCAACTAGCTTGCGCTTCACCTCTTCGAACACATCGCCTTCAAGCGCCAAAAAATTCTCCGATGGCGCATTGAATAATTGATGGAGCTTGTAAAGCCGCTGCAATTCTTCGATCGGCTCCGGATGGTCGTCGACGCGCAGGTCGACTTTGACATCGTTGTAGCCGCCGTAGCCCGCGCCTTCCTGCTGCACATAAACCGCAGCCGATTGCTTGCCGCGGCTGTCGCCCCCTGCCTGCTGGGCGGCGGCAAGCGCTTCAATCAAGCGTTCGGCAAGCGTTCCAGCTGCGCGTTCGAATGTTTCGCTCATCGCAGTTACCGTCTCTTCGCTGACGAGGATATTGCCTTGCGCTGAATGATGGCGGCCGATCTTGTGGCCCGCCCAGTCGTAGCATTCCGCACCCGTGAATGCAGCCGCTTCGCCATTCGCGCTGACAATCGCAACTTGCCGCAGGCTTTTGCCTTCGTCAGAACCAACAAGTTCTTCAATCACTTCTTCCGGCGATAAACCTTGCTCCAGCAGCGTCAACCCTCTTGGCCCATAAGATGTGTTCGCCCATGATTGCGTAGCGACAGCGCCGACATTCGCTTTGACCCAGGGCACCACCGAACCTACTGCCAGAAATTTGGATTGCACCGCCACCCCGACTTCCCCTGTTGCAGGATCTGCCGCTGCTATCGAAAAAGTCGCTACTAGTTTATGTTTGCTGACTTGCTTCATTTATAAATTCCCCCATCCGTCTATTTATCAGAATAATTAAATCTTACCTTCCCCTGAAATCCATGTAAACTTTTTTGCGGTTGGCTAGATTCAACAATAGCAACAGCAAATACCCATAAAACAAATTTTTATCACAAATACAACCCAACTATTAATTTTCAAAATTATCTGATATAATAGAGTCATATAAAATCTGAATTTTCAAATTAAAAACACATACATAGTAAAATCGCCTCACCTTATTTCTATACATAACCGGGAAGAGCCCGGAAAAACAAAAGGGGTGAGAACCGTGGGAAGTAAACTAGTTAAAGTTATTGCTGCGCTGATGCTCATATTGTTCACGGCATTGTCGTTCTCTCTAAATGCGGAAGCGGCCGCTTCGACCTACGTCACAAAAGGAAGCACAACAAAAAAAGTGGTGGCATTGACGTTTGATGACGGCGCGGACGGCGCGAACATCAACAAGATTCTTGGCATTCTGTCGACCAATAAAATCAAAGCCACATTCTTTTTGACGGGATCTGGCGCCGCCAACCATCCAACGTCGATCAAAAACATCACCACGCAGGGCCATGCCATTGGAAACCATTCCTACTCGCATCCGGATTTCACTAAATTGACAGCTGCCCAGATGAAAGCGGAACTCGATAAAGCGGAAGCCACAATCAAAAACATTACCGGCAAAACATCGAAACCGTTATTCCGCGCGCCTTTCGGGGCAGTGAATTCAGCTGTGCTATCAGGAGTCGGCGCTGCGGGCTACACACATACCATCCAATGGAATATTGACACAGTCGACTGGAAAGGTGTTTCATCGACTGCCATTACTGATAAAGTGGTCAATAATATCGTCCCGGGCTCTATCGTCCTAATGCACACTGGAGCTGGGGCATCCGGTACGCCAGGCGCATTGCCGGGCATGATTTCAAAACTGAAAGCGAAAGGCTATTCATTCGTGACAGTCCAACAGCTATTGAATATGCCAACAGCTGGTGGAACGTATTACACAGTCAAAGCCGGGGATACCTTGTACAGCATTGCGCTTAAATACAAAGTCACCGTCGCTGCTTTGGCCAAAGCCAATAACATCACCAATTACAACTTAATCCGGGTCGGACAAGTGCTGCTTATTCCAGGGACCACCACTCCGCCTCCGGCAACAACTGTCAAATATACCGTTAAAGCAGGCGACACGCTTTACAGCATTGCCACAAAATACAAAGTCACCGTCGCAGCTCTGGCTAAAGCCAATAACATCACCAATTACAACCTGATTCAAGTTGGCCAGGTATTGATCATTCCGGTAGCCGCACCGCCAGTGGCAACAGTCAAGTACACCGTCAAAGCGGGCGATACGCTTTATAGCATTGCCCGGACGTATAATACGACCGTCGCTGCCATTGCCACTGCCAACAAAATTGCCAGTCCGTACATCATCCAAGTCGGACAAGTGCTGATCATTCCAAAATGACGGTGAGCTATCCGCTCCAACGCATTGCTTCATTACAAAAGGATGCGCTAAATTCAGCGCATCCTTTTCGCCATGGCGATTCTGCTCTTTCAATCGTCCGTTTGGATATAGTCATTTCTCGCTAATCGTATTATAATAAAAGCCGGAATAAGTACAGCAATGATTTAGATTTTGGAGATGAGACCGTTTGGAGTTAATCCTGATCGTTAAATTCAGTTTACTGGCGATAAGCGTTATTTTTGCCTTGATCGCCTTGTCCATTCATTTGAAAGCTTATAGCGCCCATAAGAAAACAGGTGCTGAGCGAATCAGCCGCTATGCATACCACCAAAAAACGAAAAAAGCATTCGCCTTTTATGCCGCTTTTGCTGTCACGGCCATTATTGCTTTATTTTTATAGCACACAAAAACGCTTGGAAAACTCCAAGCGTTTTTTTCATGCATTTGAAAAAACCAAATCCACTTCTTTTTTCAAGTCGGCAATCAGCGGCACTTGACCATTCCGCTCCCACACTGCATTGACAATCCCCTGGTAATACCAGGCCTGCTGCTCTTTGCCTCTGTTGAAGCGGCTCCATACTTTTTCGCCATGGCGATCGATATCGAGCCGAATGGAACGCAGGTTGTGCAATTTATCGGCGATGATGACAGCCAGCTCATCATCCGAGCGCTGCGCAAGAGATGACATTGTATGGCGTTTGCGGTCTTCCCAAGGCAGCGATTTGTCAGGCTCAGACGCTGCTTCAACAAGTTTCAGAACCACCGCTCCGAAAAGTGTTAAAATTTCTTCTGCGGTTGCTGATGTATCTTCGAGTGTATCGTGCAATATACCGGCGGCCACCACTTCAGCTCCATGCCCAGCTTCCTGCAGCAGCATCGCTACAGCGAACGGATGGCTGATGTATGGAACGGCTGTGGATTTGCGCATTTGCCCTGCATGTTTGACAGCGGCGAATTGAATCGCCTGATCGATAATCCCTTCCATCTCCTCACACCTTTCTTCCCACAGTATAGCGCGCTTGTCCAACAAAAGCCGGATTGCGGTATTCACACTCACTTTATCTACAGATGTCATTCATCCTTTTTAAAAGATAAGCGGAAAATTTTTGAAACTTTCTACACCCTTCGCATTACCTTTTGCGCCTTTCAGGGTATAATCAATCTATAAAAAGGGCCTTAAAAGCTGGCTGTTCTCTCTAACGCTGTTAGTTCAAGAAAAGAAGTCCAGTTTTGATTATAGTGACCATTAGAAATGAGGAACATAGTTGAAAAAGATAATTTTTACGGTATTTACGCTTCTGTTTTTATTGGCCTTGCCGATGTTGGTATGGCATTTCCAAGAAACCGAGCCGCTTGCAGTTGCAATCATCGATAAAACGGTGCCTACAGAGAACTACCGCGAACATCATGGCTTGACGTGGCTGCTGAATTACAGCGGCTATACAAAAGATGGCGGCAGTGCTTACAAAGAAGATTCGGATTTCTACGGATTTTTGCCGAATGAAGAAGAAAAGGATTACTCGATCCGACAAGTGCCGGATACGCTCGAAGGTTCGGATTTGATTTATGTAGCGGATACCTATGGTGTGTACGAAGAAGATCTCAGCTGGAACTCCAGCACCGGCGATGCTCCCTCCCTCATATACGGCGGCATGGACATGGCCGAATGGGAAACCGTCAAAAGGCAGGTTACTAACGGCGGCTCCGATTTGGTCGTCGAATTCAATTCCTTTTCTTCGCCCACCGATAGCCCAGTCCGCGAAGACATGACGGAATTTCTTGGCGTTTCTTGGACAGGCTGGAGCGGCCGTTATTTCAAAGAACTGGCCGGTTCCGATGAAGAAGTGCCGGCGTGGGTCATTTCACGCTACGAAGATGATAACAGTACATGGGATTTTCAAGGAAGCGGTTTTGTTCTCGTGAACGACAAAGAGGAGAGGATTGTTGTGCTGTCGGAACAAAGAAATGAGGTCGGACCCGATGGCATCCGCATGCAATTCAGCGGACAAGGGGCGGAACGTTTCGGGCTTAGCAGCTCCCCTGCTTTCCAGTATTGGTTCGACATCAGTGAAGCGAAGGCAGACGAATCCGTCATAGCGGGCTACGACTGGGATCTGACTAGCGCCGGTTCGAAGATTTTACAGGATAACGGCATTCCTGAAGCGTTCCCAGCCATCGTCCGCCAACAAAAAGACAATGCGGATGCGTATTATTTTGCAGGTGACTTTGTGGATATCAGCAAGGTGCCTAGTTTTTATCAATATGCGGGCTACAGCAAAATCATGTCCTGGCTGTCCCTCGCCCAGCCTGAATCAGAGACGAGTTTTTATTGGCAGACTTACGCCCCTTTGATGGATAAAATCTTGGGTGATGCAAAAAATCAGCCGCAGCAACTTGCCCATGAAACCATCCAAGCAGAGCAAGACGGCATCAATTATCCATCCCGTATCAACGGCCAGGAGTTTGAAGTCTTCCAAGACGGCGAATGGCGGCCGATGACCATCAAAGGCGTCAATATGGGCATGGCAAAACCGGGCACTTTCCCTGGTGAAGCCGCCATCTCGCAAAGCGAATACGAACGCTGGTTCAAGCAGATTGCCGATATGAACGCCAATGTGCTGCGCATTTATACGCTTCATCCTCCCGGCTTTTACGAAGCCTTAAAGCGCCACAACGAAGCGGCAGAAGAACCGCTTTACCTGCTGCAGGGCTTATGGATTGATGAAGAGCCATTAGCCGAAAAACTGGATGCTTTCGACCCAGAAATAACTGAGCGCTTTCAGGGAGAAATCCGCAAGCTTGCAGATGTGATTCATGGCAAAGCAGAAGTCGGACCGGAGCCGGGGCATGCATCCGGCAATTATACAGCAGACATTTCGCCCTACGTGATTGGCTGGGTCATCGGCATTGAATGGGATCCCGTAATGGTGGAGGAAATGGACCGGCTCTACCCGGATCTCGGAGACTTTTCCGGCACCCACATTTACACGGAAAACGCCAACCCGATGGAACATTGGCTTGCCCAGCAGCTTGATGGACTTGCTAAATACGAAATGGAAACATACCAAAGCATGCGCCCGCTGAGCTTCACGAACTGGGTGACGACCGATAATCTTGAGCACCCGGCTGACGTTGGAGATATTGAAGATATCGCTACAGTGGATCCAAACCACATCAAAGCCAAAGAAAACCTATCGGAAACAGGAATGTTCGCTTCCTACCACGTGTATCCCTATTATCCGGACTTTTTGAATCTCGAGGAAAAATACACCGAATTTATTGACCACCGCGGGGAACGCAATAATTATGCGGGTTATTTAAAGGACTTGAAAGATTCACATGAACTGCCGATCCTCATCGCAGAATTCGGCGTTCCCGCTTCCCGCGGCAAGACCCACGATAACCCGTTCGGCTGGAACCAAGGATTCATCTCGGAAAAACAGCATGGCGATATCGCACAACACCTGTATGAAGATATTATAGAAACAAATATGCTGGGCGGCATCGTTTTCACTTGGCAGGACGAATGGTTCAAGCGGACCTGGAATACGATGGATTACGACAATGCCGACCGGCGTCCGTTTTGGTCGAACGCCCAGACAAATGAACAGCAATTCGGGCTGCTGGCGTTTGACCGCCATAAAGTGAAAGTGGACGGAGAAGATGACTGGGATTCCGGAACTGCACTGTATAAAGATGATAAAGGCAAGATAAAATCGTTGGCTGCAGACCATGACGAACGCTATCTTTACATCAAAACAACATTCAATGAAGACGCGAAGGAGTGGCTGGGCAAAGACACCTTCAATCTATATTTCAGCATCCGGGAAGATGGTGGAATTTCCTTCAATCCGGCGCCTGGTGAAACCGCGAAAGCCGATTTTCAGTTGGCGATCAAAAGTAAAGAGTCCGCTCGCTTGTTGGTAGCGGGCGATTACGATACCTTTTATTATGATTATGCAGTAAAACAAAAATTCATCCCCCAATCCAAGAAAGACATTACAGAAGAATTCCACCCTATCCGCCTAGCGCTGAACAAAGAAATCACCCGGCCCGATACTGGCGAAGTGATTCCGTTCAGCTCTTATGAAACAGGCGTCCTGCAATTCGGCATCGCAAATCCGGATATGGCGCAATACGATTCGCTGAATGACTGGTTTTACTCGGAAGACACCGGCGTTCTTGAAATCCGCATTCCATGGATGCTGCTGAATGCCAAAGACCCGAGCAACAAGGAATTTATCGGTGATCTTCAGAAAGATGGCATCGAAGCATCGATGAAGATTGACGGCATCGGCATATCCGCTGTGCTGGCGGACAGCGAAAACACCATCATCGATTCTACGGGTCTTGGCAAACAATCCTTCTACATGTGGGAAAACTGGACATTGCCCGAATCCGAAGAACGACTCAAGCAATCGTATTACATCCTTCAGGACTATTTCGGCGGAATTAAATAAAGGAACCGCAGCTAGGGTTCCTGTTATAAAAGCAAAGAGGTATCGGACAAAATCCGATACCTCTTTCAGACTGTAGACAAAATCTAATTAACATAAATAACTGTGTATATCCCAACCAATCTGGCCACTTCGCTTTCCGTGGGCTCAGCTTCAGCCTCCTCGTCACTGAAAAAAGAGTTGCTCCTGCATCGCTGCGCTAGCTTCGTCGCAAAGACTTGGGCGAAGACCTTTCGCCCAAGTCTTGCCTGCGGGGTCTTCAGCCTTCGCTGTCCTACAGGAGTCTTCGTGGCCAGACCGGTTGTCAGCATGTGGCTCTCATTAAAGAGAGTAACTAACTACTCCGCTTTTCGTAAGCAATCTCTCAAGGATTCGAAGCGCAATGCGGCGACTCCTGCGGAAGAACGGAGTGATGAGACCCCGCAGGAGCTTGCGACGAGGAGGCTCAGCGCTTCGTCCGCGGAAAGCGTCCGCATGGAGCGCAGAATCCAGTATACCTAAGAGGAAATAACTTTTCACTTTTTAAATAACATAACTATTTATTTTTCTACTACTACAAAGAGGTATCGGACAAAATCCGACACCTCTTTTTTATGTGCTATCTTCTTTCGAAAAAACGCCCTGTCTTTCCATATTGCCCCAAGCTGCATTTTTCTTGAACGCCAATACGAGGCCTTCCACGCGCCAAGCGTTCATGACGATGCGATACCAGAACGACTCCGTTAATGCGAAAAAGTACAGGATGAGGATACTTTTGACATCCGGGTATTTGTGATAGGTCCATTCTTCCAGCAGCACAGCGAGTGCTGACAAGAGAGAACCGTATAAAATCATCACCAGCAGCATGATTAGCACGATGTCGGCATCAACGAGTGAAAACAGCAGTGAAGCGACGATAAACGCATAGCCGAGCACTTCAAACACCGCACTCAATAACTCGATGAGCAGGAAATAAGGCATTGAGAACATGCCGATGCCGCGGTATTTCGGGTTCAAGATCATTTTCCGGTGGATCCAGATAGTTTCAGCCAGCCCCCGCTGCCAGCGAATCCGCTGGGCGCGCAGTGAAGCGACAGTGCTTGGGGCTTCTGTCCAACAGACGGGGTCCTGGATGTATTCGATGCGCTGCTTTGATTTTTCGTCTTTGATCGAGCGGTGGATCCGGACGATCAATTCCATGTCTTCCCCGACTGTTTCCCGGTTATAGCCTCCAACTTTCACGACGCGGCTTTTTTCAAAAACGCCGAATGCACCCGAGACGATCAAAAGGATATTGGCGCGGCTGAAGCCAAGGCGGCCGATGAGAAACGAACGGAAATATTCGATGATCTGCATGATTTCAAGAGGGCTTTTCGGCAAACGCACTTGTTGGACAGAACCGTTGACAATGCGGCAGCCATTGGCGATGCGTACAGTGCCGCCGGTCGCCGTAACCAGTCCATCCGAATCGATGATTGGCTTGATCGTTTTCAGCAATGCGTCTTGTTCAAGGATCGAGTCGCCGTCTATCGCCGCAAAATATGGATAATGGGAGAAGTTTATTCCGGCGTTCAATGCATCCGCCTTGCCGCCATTATTTTTTTCGATTAAAAAAAGATGCGGATGAAGCTTTGACTGAAAAGCCCGAACCATCAATTCTGTTTTAAAATAACTGCGGGCTGCAAGATCGATCGGCTCCATCTCAAAACGGTCTATAAGCTTCGCACTGGTGCTGTCCGTCGAACCGTCATTGATGACGACCACTTCAAATTGCGGATAGTTCAAAGCGAGCAATGATTGCACCGTGCTGGCGATTCCTGTTTCTTCATTGAACGCGGGAACAAGAACAGAAACAGGATATGTGTCTTTATTAATCGACATGCCTTCGATCTGTTCGAGGCGATTCAATTTTTTCTCACGGTTGATTTTAGGTCCAGCAATCGTAAACAAGCCCAAATAAATTAAATTCGCCGTCAGCATATAAATGATGATTGCCCAGCCGAGCCCTTCCAATACCATTTTCAACATATCGTCGTTCATGAGGCCACCCTGCCTTTCCTGGTCAACATATGCTTCGCGATATCACGCGCGTATGCATCGTTGCTCGTTGCAGCAATGTCCTTCAATAAATTCGAACCGCCCTCTAAACCGTATATATTGTCTGCCGCTGCAAAGCGAACCCACCAAACGGGATCTGTAAACAGCAGAGCCATCGGCTTTTTGTATTCATCAAGTTTGCATGCGCCCGCCAATTTGGCCGCATACATCCGCTCTTCCCAGAAAACGGATTTGAAAAATCCGGCCAGCATAGACGGATTCGATATTTTCTCATAGTCGCACAAGCTTTTCATCGCTTTGATGCGCACTTCTTTTCGTTCGTCATGAATCATTTGCTCGACAAAAGGAAAGAAGGCTTCATTTTTCTGTTCGCCATTAAAGGTGATAAAAGCGAAGAGCAGATTCTGCGGCACTTCTTTGCGAGATTCGATGTGTCCAGCCAAATCCGACAATAGCTCCGCGTCCATCCTCACGAGCAGTTCTTTGATGAACCCGACGGATAAAGGCGGCTCGGTAAATAAGGCTTCGCTGATGCGGCCTTCTCCTAATACTGCAGCTGCACGCAAACATTGCCGGTACTCTTCGTCGCGCTTGTGCAAGCCTTTATAATGCATGTATAGTTCTTCCCGCAACTCCACCATTTTGAAATCTTCAATGAAATAAAGGCAATTGATCCGCTCCGCCCATGTACCTTTTTTCAGTACAACTTTGTATCTTTCGGATAAGTGGAGCTGGGCCAACTCTGTAATTCTTTTTCCGTTTAATGCATTTGCATCGGCATGGACCATATTTTCAAGCAAGCGTTCTACCGCAGCTGTTTGAAAACGATTTGCTGCCGGAGCATCCGGCTGCGAGAGCAGGCTTCCGGAAACATAGTCCTTATACTGGGGCTGCAGCCTGGTAATTTCTGCATTAATCGTATTTTCATTGCGGATCATAACCGTTTTCCAGCCCGCCAATCCTATTAATAATATAAATTGCACCATCAGTAAAATACCGATTAACCAAACGAAAAAGCTAGCCATATTCTCACACCCATCCCAATAAATTTTATTTATTATGTTAAATATCAGTTATTATTGTAAATATAAAACAGTTAATACTGCAATATTACTACATGTGAAGAAGGAAAACTATAAAAATAAGAGCACCTCCTATGCGGAAGTGCCCTGTCTAAACTTATGGGAGCTGTTTTTCAAGCTGCTCAATCCATCTATCATACCCTTCACCCATGAGATGAAGGCCGTCAATCGTGATTTCTTTTTGCAGCTGTCCGTTGCCATCTTCGAAATGCGGATGCAGATTTACATATTCGCTATTATTGTCTGCTGCCACTTTTTCAAGAATCGCATTGAAGTCATCAACTCGGCTGTTCGGTAAATCGTTATTGAAGCTGTCGTTATTGACCGGCAGCAGCGATTGCAACACCACACGGGTTTTTTCTTGGTCAAATGACTGAACAATCTTTTCCATGTTTTTCGCGTACGTTTCTTTTTTCACGCCCGCTGCAATGTCATTGACGCCAATCATGATATACACTTCTTCCGGGTTCCGCGACACGACTTCATCTATGCGGTTAAGCACGCCTTTGCTCGTATCTTCAGCGATTCCGCGGTTCAGGACTTTTTCATCCGGAAAATATTCCTGGAAATCCCCATGGTCGGTGATGCTGTCACCGAGAAAAATCTTGTCGGCACTTTCACCTTCAAGCGCTTCAAAAATATCTTTTTTCTGGCGATAATACTCCGGGAATTCCTCTTTCGATTTCATCGCTTGGTATTGTTCTTCTATAAAGCCCATACCACCTTGTTTATTGACAATGACCCCTGCCGCTCCAATCAGCAGTACATTTACTGCGAGCGACGCAATCAATAATGTTTTCTTCATTTTCACCTTAAGCCACTTCCTATTTCTCTGAGATGTAAGGGCATGCGCCCAATACACTTTATTGCCTTCTTCCGGCATTCTTAAACTTGACCGCCAATTCCCATTTTTCGGTGAGCTTCTCTTTCGCAAAAAAAGAGCCGCTCCGAAACCCGGTTACCACCGGCTTCAGAACAGCTCAAGTTCAATTACCCTAATCCTCGTTCCACACTGCTTCCCATTCGATAATTTCGTAATCTCTTGCCCCTTCCACGATAAAAGGGTCTTGTTTAACAAACTCCTCGCATTGTTCATAGGAATCTGCCCGGTAAATTACCAGTCCGCCAGATCCGTCCGTGAATTTGCCATTGACGCGGACATGCCCTTCATCCCTCATCTTCTCAAGAAACGCCAAGTGATCCGGGCGGTACAGCGCGCTTTTTTCTTTATCAGCCATCGGCAGCAGCACAGCAAAATACTTCATGGAATCCTCCTTTCAATTAAACAGTCCATCTCATTTATCATACAATTTTTCCCTTGGAAAATGCCATCGCAGCGCTTTAAATCCATCCCCAATTAAATTATCCGCTGTAAGGCTCCCGTTTGCTGGAGCAGCAACTCGTGGTAGAAATGTTCCAATTCCATCCAAATCGCTTCATTGCTGTAATTGGCTTCAGCATGGACTTTGCCGTTCGCGCCAAGCCGCTGACGCAAAGCTTTGTCATTGATGAGAAGTTCCAGCCTATTGATAACTTCTGCACCATTTTGGGGATTCACCAATAAACCCGTTTCCCAATCACTGACTGTGTCTCGCGCTCCTGTCACATCACTCACAATAACGGGTTTTCCGGCAAGCGATGCTTCAATCGAAACATTGCCGAACCCTTCCCTTTTCGTCAGGAAGAGAAAAATATCCATCATATAGAAATATGGAATCGGATCTTTCTGGTAAGGGACATGGACGATGGACGGATTGTTGAGGATTTCCTGTTTCGTAGTCTCCCCAATCGGATCACCCTCTTCAAAATCTCCCACCACCAACAGCCGGAGCTGCGGGTATCTGTGACTCAAGCCCAGAAACGCTGCAACAGTTTCCTCGACACCTTTGTCTCTTGTAATGCGGCCCATGAAGCCAACCACGAGATGATCTTTTGACAGGCCAAGTTCTTTTTTGAGGGAATCGGTTTTTATTCGCCGCTCATCATCCAATTCAAAATCTGCCAGGTTAAAGCCGTTGAGGCTGCCATTCCCTAAAACTCTGATTTTTTCAGGCGCAGCAATCCCGTAGGAGACCAATTGCTCTGATAGGCTTGGCGAAACGGATAAAATATGCGTCGCGGCTGTCGCTGTAATTTTCTCGGCCGTCAGCAAGATCAATTTTTTCAGCCCTGTTGTCGTCTCCAGCCTCAACCCAAGCACATTATAAATCCGAATTGGCACTCCGGTTATAAAAGCCGCAAGCATCGCGATCAATGCTGCTTTTGGAGTGCCTGCATTGACGATGTCGGGCTTTTCTTTATAGAACAGCTTCACACACGCAATCAATGAGGATAAATCTTTCAGAAGGGAGATTTCCCTCTCCATTTCCACATTCAGTACCTTGACGCCTTCCGCCTGTTCATAATCTTTGATGTAATCCCCTTTGGAACTTAACGCTTTTGTCTCATACCCCTTGTCTTCTAAATAAGTCAGCTGACCCTTCATCAACTTCAAGGTCTGCGCTACAGTTACAGCATGGATCACCTTGCCCGCCATATTCCCCCCGCCTCTCCAAATGTAATCAATCTCTTTTTTCAGATGCTTCCCAATTTCAGTGCAGGCGCCTGAATCTGTTCGACTAAGATGTGGGCATAATCTGTGGGGTTTTCCGCCTTCAATGAGAACACTTTCTCACTATTGCTGATCAGTTCTGTCAAGATCGCTTTTTCCTGCGCTGCGGCATGCTCGATATCCAGCTCCGGGTTAAAAAACTCATACGCAGTTAAAAATGGCGATTTCAAATAATGAAAAGCATTGCGGTTCAAATTCAGCATTTTCCGCACCGCCTCTGCATCATCTTGGATGGCGACCTCATCGACACCTCTCTCCAAGATGGCGACATGAGTGACAATTTCCTCATCAAGGATAGACCCTGTATCCACGTAATCCGTTACAGGCTTCGCCTTGGAGAAAGAGATATATTCAAGAGGCGGCAATATTTTAACGGCCTTATTTTTCATTTTCGATGCAGTGCTTTGCTCCATATTGGAATAGAACCGGAACGTACTTGTCCAAGGCACTGAATAGATTTTTTTGCCGTCGGTGATGGCCAGGTCTTCAGCGATAAACTGTGCGCCATGGTCCATGCACGCCATCATGCTGCTTAAGGTTTTGCCAGTGCTTGGCGGCGCGAATACGGCCACAGCCGCATTGCCTTTTTTAAATGCTGAACAATGAATTGGCGCGTAACCTTTTTTCAATAACAGCAATGTGGCCAAGTCGGTCAGGATATAGCCGACCGAATGGAGATTCATGATCCGGTGCGTGATGAATTTATAGTAATTCGGATTAAACGTGATTTTCGGTTCTTCTGACAATAGATTTTCCGCTTTGATCCTGAGCTTCATCCGCATAGCAAAATTGCGGGTATAGTAAATTACCCCAGCCCCCGGATCGCCATTGAAATAATGGTATTTTCCCAGTTTTTCCAAACCTTCGTCTTCATTAAAATCTTCGATTGCCAGATGCAGCTTGACTTCACATTGTTCGTACTCCTCTTGGGACGCTTCCGGCATATTGTGGCCAAACGACCATTTAAAGTCTTTAGCATTGGTTTTGATGGCTAGCAGCCCTTTAGCTGCAATATAATAATGCATCACTCAAATTCCCCCTCTTATCCGCATAAAGTCTACTTTTTCACAATATTTGCCTTGCTGGGCGCATGCGCTCCGCGAGGCATTGTTGATAAAACCCATCCAGCTCATTCCAAATCGTGGCATTGCTGAAATTCTCAGCTGCCCAGCGCTGCCCGAATTCCCCCATTCGTGCGCGCATCTCCGGAGCCAGAATAAGCAGTTCCAATTTCTCGGCAATATCTTGCTGATTTTCACATTCCACTAAAAATCCGTTTCGCCCGTCGACGATCGTGTCTTTTGCCCCCGTGACATCGGAAACGATTACGGGTACCCCGCAAAGCGCCGCTTCAATCGAAACATTGCCGAATCCTTCCCGTTTGGTCAAGAAAACGAAGACGTCCATCATATGGAAAAAAGGCACTGGGTCTTTTTGAAAGCCCGTAAATGTGATGCCCGGATGGCCTTCGATTTTCGATTTGGTTTCTTCATCAACAGGATCCGTAGATTCATAATTCCCTACGATCAACAGCTTCAGGTTTTCATATTTACTTGCCAATTGCTCAAAAACAGCAACAAGTTCCGTGATGCCTTTATCGTTTGTCAAACGACCGGCAAACCCGAGCACCAGATCGTCCGGGCCGAAACCATATGCCGCTTTCAACTCAGCGATTTGCTGTTGTTTTTCGTTGTCCAGCCGGAAACGTCCGACATCAAAGCCATCCCCGCTCCCTTTGCCGAGCACTGAAATTTTACGGCTGTCTGCGATTTTGAAATCGATGACTTGGTCTCGGAGGCTGTTTGAAACAGCCAGGCAATGGGTCGCTGCCCCTGCAGAAACTTTTTCAGCCGCAAGCAAAATTCTACGCTTCAGGCCGCTGGTGGTTTCCAGCCTCAGCCCCCGCATATTGTAGACCCGGATCGGCACACCGCATATCAAAGCTGCAAGCGTAACAACCAGACCTGCTTTGGGAGTGCTGGCATTGACGATATCCGGCTTTTCGCTGCGCAGGATCCGGATGCATCGGATCAATGCCCTGAAATCTTTTGCCAGCGAAATTTCCCGCTCCATGTCCAGCAGCAGAACCTGCGTTTCTTCAGTGAATTCGAATTCTTGGGCGTATTTGCCTTTCGAACTCAAGGCTTTGGCTTCGTAGCCGCGGCTATTCAAATATTTCAATTGCCCTTGAAGAAAAACTAAGCTTTCCGGAATCGTCACCGCATGTATCACTTTTACCGCCATATGGAATCTCCCCTTATTTCTGCCCCGGCTCCATCCGTCAGTTGTCACGGGCATCCTGATTTTTCTTTTTCGCTTCCGTTTGTTTGCTTTCATCCCTGAAAACACCTTCGGAGTTAAATACTTTCTGCACTGTCTGCAACAGGATATAAAAATCGAATCGCAGGCTCTGCCGTTCGATATACTCGAGATCCAGCTCGATTTTTTCATTCCAGCTCAGTGAATTCCGGCCTCTTACCTGCGCCCAGCCAGTCACTCCCGGTTTTACAAGGAGCCTTTGCATTTGATACGGCGTGTAGCTATCCGTCTGGGAAGTCAGAGTGGGCCTTGGACCGACGAAAGACATGTCGCCTTTGACGATATTGATCAATTGCGGCAATTCATCCAAGCTCATTTTGCGGAGGTAATAACCCACTTTCGTGATGCGGCTATCTGTTTCCAAAACGTGGATTGTGTCATCGCGCAGCGAATCATCGTCCGCCATTGTCCGGAACTTATAAATCAGAAAATGGACATTGTCCTTGCCCCCGCGCATTTGTGTGAAAAAGACGGGGCCTTTCGATTCTGATTTGACAAGGATCGCAATTACCAGAAATAACGGCGACAGCACTACCAGCATCAGCAGTGCAGCGATAAATTCAAAAGCCCGCTTGATAGAGCCCGTCACTTTGTTTTTCCTCTTTACCGGATCTACCGTTCCAAGAGTCATGTAAATTCCTCCCTATAATCTCCATAATTCAACGTTCTCAGGTTTGCTTTGCTGCTCCAAAACGCCTTTGACATCAAAAACCATGCCACCTTGTTTATCCAATAGCGGCTGGATCAGCTTCCAGCCTGCTTCTTTGTATTGTTTATGAGGCATGGCCAATATAACGGCAGATGCCGGCAGCAGTTCATGTTCCGGCGTCAGCATGACACCATATTTCCGGTCTGCGTCTTGGGGATCCGCACAGCAATCGGACGTCTGGACTTCAAAACCGTAATCGTGCAATTCTTCAATAACATCAATGATCTTTGAATTCCGCAGGTCTTGGACATCTTCCTTATAGGTGATTCCGAGAACAGTGACGCGCGTGCCGCGGGAAGGCAGATTGCGCTGGATCAACCGTTTGGCTACGGTCCGGGCGATATAATGCCCCATCCCGTCGTTCACTTTTCGGCCGGCAAGAATGATTTCCGGCTCATAGCCCGCTGCACGGGCTTTATGGGCCAAATAATGCGAATCAATTCCGAGCCTCGGCCCGCCCGCGAGCCCTGGCGTAAATTTCAAAAAGCTTTTTTTGGTGCCAGCCGTTTCCAGCACAGCGCCTGTATCGATTCCCAGATGATTGAATATCAAGGAAAATTCATTGATCAAGGCGATATTGACGTCTTGCTGGGTGTTTTCAATGACTTTCGCAGCCTCAGCCACACGGATTGACTTTGCTTTGAAAATACCGGCATCCATAACGCTGCCGTAGATTTCTGCAACGTAATCGAGGACCGCTTCGTTTTGGCCGGCTACCACTTTCTTGATCTTGGTGATGGGAAGCTTCCGTTCTCCAGGGTTAAAGCGTTCAGGGGAATAGCCGACAAAAAACTCAACGCCGCTTTCCAGGCTGGAATACTCCTCCAGCTTCGGGATGCATTCTTCTTCAGTGGCTCCTGGGTAAACTGTCGATTCAAAGACGATGACAGCCCCTTTTTTCATGTACCTTCCAACAATGCTGCAAGCTTCAAGCAATTGGCTTAAGTCTGGTTGGTCCGCTGAGTCGATCGGCGTAGCGACAGCGATCATGATAAAGCCGGCGGCAGTCAAAGAGGATGGGTCAGAAGTGAAATCAATGCCGGACTCCGCAAGCTGCTGCGCGTTAACTTGACCCGTTTTGTCCTTTCCTTCAAGCAGCTGGTTGATGCGGATTCTATTGCTGTCGTAGCCGATCACACTGTATTTCTTGGCGAAAGCCATTGCCAAGGGCAATCCAACATGCCCGAGGCCCACAACTGCAATAGTCAATTTATCGTTCATCATGCCGCTTTCTCCCCTTCAGACTTCCGGAAACGGCTGCCGGCTATTTTCAGCAATTGTTTGCTGTTGGCAATAGCAAAGGTGATCAGCAGCAATGGAATGATTTTATTGCGGTGGCGCATGGCCGTTCCCGCACTCTGGGTCCCGTATGAATAAACCAGAACGGTGATGCCGAGGAACAGCAGGATGAATATTTTATTGCGCAGCGGCATATCGCTTTTGAATAGACCGTAAATCGTTGCTCCCACCAGGAAAACGTAAATCGATGAATCGAACATGAAGCTCGCTATATCGCCAAAGCCCCGCCAATCCAGCGGAATCGGTGAGAACATGAAGTAAAACATTTTAAGCGGCGCTACCAGCAAAGCCACGATGCCCGTCAAGCCGTTTAAACTGGACAAGTACATCGATCCTCCACGCCCTGAAATTTCCAGAGCAGAAACTGCTGTTCCTTCAGGCCCCATGAACTTACTGAGGAAAAGTTCCGAATTCTGGATCATGATCGCGGCCATGACGACCAGCAGCATGAGGAAGAGTGCATTTTGCGTGACCTTTTTCGATCCGCTCGCGCTAAGGAACATGAATGCCAGAACGTAGGCGATAACAAAACCGATCATGCCGGAATGGAACATCATCGATCCTAGGGCCAACAAAACCGCCATGATGAAGTTCGGGAATGTACCATCGGCGAACCAACGTACGAAATGATAAAGCGAAACTGTGATCAGGAAAATGATGATGGACTCACGCAGCAGGATGCTGGACATGAATATGCTGTTCGGCATAACTGTGAAAATCAGCAGCGCGATGAAAATCAATTTTTTGTCGATTTCAAGATGGATCAAAGCTTTCATCAAGTAGACAGCCGCGAAGACCCAAAATGCCACGTTGAGGAATTGAGCAAAGGGCCTTTGGTCACCGACCATGTAATAGATGGCTGATAAGAAAGGAACGTAATTGGTTGCACCGTCTTCCAGCGGGAACATGCCATTCGCGATCAGCAACGAGATTTCATGGAAATATTCCGTGTCAGTTCCACTGGAGAAGATTTGGATTGAAGGTACATATAAATCGATGAACAGCACCAGCACCCTGATGACAAAACCTGCAAAGATCAGCATCAGCCATTCTTTTTCAAGCGTCCGGTACAAATACAGCGAAATCGCCGCGATGCTGGCAAACAGCATCATCATGCCGTAGCCAGGACCAAGAACGATATAGTCTTTGAGCAAAAAAGTGATTAACACTTCTAAAATGAAAAAAGCTAACACGAAGAGCATGATTCAAGCACCCCCTGGAATATTCTTGCCTATTTTTGTTTTAATAAATCCCTAACGCTTCGCTAACGCCGCTAACCTCGCTTTGTAATAGGCGAGATCACTGAGCTGAAGCAGCCAAAGCATCAGCCCGTAGACCAAAGCACCGGAAATGATGCCTCCCGCTAGCGCCAGCAGTTCTGTCTGCGGACTATCGAGATACGTGAACACGCTTTTTGCAGCGACTCCCATGACCGCTGCTGCGAAAACGGCTTTCGATATGTCCAACAAGATTTTCTTCGTATTCATCGAGCCGACTTTCCGGACCAATGAAATGTATAGAACGGCGGTTGTCGCCAATGCCGAAATGCTGGTCGCGAGCGCCAACCCGTTGATTCCCATGAACCGCGACAACACGATGTTCAATACGACATTCAAGAACATCGCTCCGACCGCACTGATCATCGGCGTCTTGGAATCTTCCAGCGAGTAAAAGACTTTCGCCAGCACTTCCCTCAGGCCGAAGCCCAACATGCCGATCGTGTAGAAGAAGAGCGCGCCGGATGTCATAACAACTGCATCGTCTGTAAACGCGCCGCGGCCGAACAACATCTCCGTCACTTGCTCGGAGAAAATCATCAATCCCACAGTCGCTGGAATGACGAGCAGCGCGACCGTTGTAACGATTTTTCCGACAATATCTTTTAAATGGGCGATATTGTTATTTACTGCTAATTTGGAAATCTTAGGGAACATTACAGTGACAATTGCCGTCACAAAAATTGCTTGTATGAAGAAAACAATCCGGTGGGAATAAGTCAGTGCAGAAATGCCCCCTTCGGAAATCTGAGAAGCCAATGTCTTATCTACTAAAACATTGATCTGATCCGCAGAAACTCCGACAATCACCGGAATAGCCAGCAGCAGCATCTTTTGGATATTCTTCTCCATTGGAGCCGCTGTCAGTTTGTGCCGGTATCCTGTTTTACGGATTGACGGCAAGAGGAAGAGGAATTGCACCACTACCGCGACCACTGATCCGATCGACAGCAGATAGAAGTTCACTTCAAAGCTGAGGTAGATGAAGAAGATGATCAGCAGATTCAATGGCAGCCCGCTGAGCACAGTTGCCAGAAAGCGTCTGTTCACTTCCAAGTAACTATTGAAGATATAAACGAGTGCGGTAAAATAAATGCTGAAAGCGGAAATTCTCGTGAAATCCGAGGCGATCTTAAGCGTTTCCCCTTCAAAGCCGCTGGCAAAGATTTTCACGATTTGTACTGGAAAGAGCTGCATCGCAATCACCAGAACGGTGGACAGCAAAAGGACGATATTCGTTAAGTTGGCTGTGAAGCGCTGTGCGTATTCCGGCCCCTCATTTTCGTTGATCTTAGTGAAAATAGGTATGAAGCTTGCTGCTATCCCCATGCCGACAAAGGAAAAAAGAACGGAAGGTATTGTCTGGGATATCAAGTAAGCATCAGTCAGCCCGTCTGCACCATAAAAATACGAAAGGGAAATGTCCCTTGAAAAGCCAAGCACTTTCGTCGCTATGATTACAGCCATTAGTGCAATGACGGTTTTCTCCATGATTTTCTCCCTCGCTTGCTTGTGTATTCTGTCATGCTTGCTATCCATCTGTATCTGCGGCGTAACATATGACTATCTCCCCTCTTCCGCCACTATTATTGAGCTTTATACTAAAGCGCTTAGGTTAAAAGTAGGTTAAACTGATTTAATATTTAAAATACTTGGAAATTATTGAGTGATTAGCGCTAGATTTTATATGGAGCGGCGAGTTCACCATGAATGCCGCAATAGAAAACTTGCATTTAGATGCCGTTCGGACCGCTCTGTGCAAGGCATTGGCAATGTACCGAAAAGTAACAGCTGTCTCTTAGCTTTGCCTTGCTTCTTGCCGCGGCAGCCCTCAGAAATGAATAATTTTTTCAACCATCTTAAAATCAAATGATCGAATGTAGTTCCTCCTTGCTGTTTTGGACACACAAAAAAGCAGCCCCCAAAACGCTATGCTTACTGGCGTTTTGGGGGCTGCCCCTATTGTTTTTGTATGATTCAATTCAGACGTTCTCTGTTTCTTTCAACGGCCTTGCCCTGTAAGCTGGGAAATATTCCAGATCCGCCTCCACATCCACAGCTTCGCATAATTCTTTGTATATTTCTGGATGCCATATTTTTTTGCCGATATAAAATTTAAAGCCCGTATTCTTCCCGAATTGTTTTTTGAAGAGATAAAGCTTGTCATCCAGGCTATTGGTCCGTCCCCCGCCGTCATGGATCAGATCGACACCGTTTTCTTTGCCCCAAACAACCAGTGCGTATTGGAGAATGTATGCCGGGGACAAGTGGCGAAAATCATTGAGTGTTCCAGAAAGATGGGTATGGATCATGTTGTCGTAGACAAAATTCAAGCCCATTCCGATAGTCTGCCCTTCATATACAGCTTCCACCAACAGCATATTTTCGCCAAAATAATCAATGAGCCTTTCGAAATAGACATCATCAAAATAATAATACGTGTCCGCTTGATTGCGGGCCATTGTTTCATGGTAAATATCTTTGAACTCTTTGAAATCATCCGGACCCATAATTACATTGAACTCCACTCCGGCTTCCAGGGCTTTCCTGATATTCTTGCGCGTTGATTTGGAAAATTCCTTTTGCACCGGATCGTCATATTCTTTCAAATTGGTGCCTACAGTATTGCGGATATAAACCACATCGTAGCAAGTTTCGAAATCTTGCGCGTTGTTGATGACCGGCTGGAAACGGATGAATTCGCTGACAATGTCATGCTCTTCACAATATTGCTGAAAAGCTTCCTTGAATTCCTCCACCAATATTTTCTTATCATCCTGGCTGCATTCCTCAATCAACGGACCGCCATAGCCATAAGGCGTTACAATATCATAATAAGTCCTGCCGTTCAGTTTTATAGGGATCTCACGTTTAATGAACATGTGCCGTATAGTTCCGAGTGGATGATGGAACTGGTATACTTCGCATGTTCCGTTTTCAATCTCCTCGTACAACCGCCCATAATTTTCATCAAAGTATAAATCTCTCAAATTCTCAACTCCATTCATGTAATGAATTCGCTTGAATATTTGCCTGATTTGCTGACTCTTCAGAAACTTGTTGGATAATTCACCATAAAATACAATATATGTATTATTAGAATTATCAGATTATATACAAATCAATTATACATCGCTTGCGACAAAAGTTCTAGGGATAATCGAAAAAATGCGGGATTTTATTAAATTTGTGTCTGCAAAATTTCAGTTACCCATTAATGTTTAGATTTTCCTCACCAAAAAAGGCTTTATTATAGAAAAAGTCCACACAGCATCGTTCCACTGTGCGGACTTTTTCGTTAGACATTTTCAGTTTGCTTCACTTGTTTCGCCCGGTAGGCCGGGAAAAAATGGACTTCATCAACAGTTCCTGAAACTTCGCATAAAGCGTCATAAACTAAGGGATTCCAGATTTTCTTTCCAATGTAAAAATGGCAGTCACTTTCTTTGCCGAATTGTTTTTTGAATAAGTACAATTTATCGTCGGGGCTATTTGTACGCCCCCCTCCAGCATGGATCACATCCACGCCGTTTTCTTTGCCCCATTCCGCTAAAGCATGGTAAATGACAGAGGCCGGAGAAAGATGGTTATACTCCGACAAGGTGCCGGACAGATGGGTATGCGCCAAGTTTCCATAAACAAAATTCAATCCTGCGCCAATTACTTTGCCTTCAAATCTTGCTTCGACCAAAAGCAGATTTTCTCCGAAAAGTTCCATCAATTTTTTAAAATAGGCATCCTCGAAATAGTAGAACGAATCAGCGTGGTTCCTTGCCATCGTTTCGCTGTAGATTTCTTTGAATGCGTCCAGGCTAGCCGGATTCAACGTCACCTTGTACTCCACTCCTGCTTTCAATGCTTGGCGAATGTTTTTACGCGCTGACCTTGAAAATTCACCATCAAACGATGCATCCCTTTCTTTTAAATTGGTGCATACGGTTTCCCGCATATACATCACTTCGAATGCCTCTTCAAAATCGGCGGCGTTGCCAGCAAGCGGGTGGAAACGAATAAATTCTGAAACGATTTTATGGGAAAGGCAATAGTCTTTGAAAGCTTTTTCGAACTCAGCGGCCAGTTCAAGCCTGGAATCCTTGCTGCCTTCAACAATCAAAGGCCCCCCATACCCGTAAGGCGTGACCAGGTCGAAATAATGCTCGCCATTCAAAGCAATCGGTATTTGCCGTTTGATAAATAGGTGCTGGACACGGCCGAGTGGATGCTCAAAGTTGAACATCCCCGCTTCCCCGTTCTCCATCTCTTCGAATAGCTTTCCATAACGATCATCAAAATAAATATCTTTCATGATTCTCTCTCTTCTTTCTCTAATGGAATGCAGTACTTGAAAAAATGAAATGTCTGAAATATTAATTTTTTCATTAGTATATTCCTTCCAGCCAGAAAGTGCTACATTTTATTTTTCATTTCATATAAATAAATCGAGTTGGTGAAAAAAATAAGCTAAAAAGATAAGAGATTTCATTGAAGAAACTTTATTCTTCAAAAAATACATAAAATAAAATCTTAATAGTTAATAATACCTATTTTATAAGCCTCTACTTATGCTTATACTATTCTAGATATTACAATATTTACCTAGGAGGTAAGGGATGAAACGCTTGTTTTTACTGATTCTATCAGCTGCATTAATGTTTGGATTTTTGCCTGCATCCGCTTTCGCAATGGAAGCAAACGACAAAGGTTTTGATGAATTTCTAAAGGAAATCCAGTGGGAAAAATCGGCCTACATAGATTATTTGGAAAGCAAAGGCTATTCTTTGGAAGATTTTGAGTCTGCAGAGGAATTGGGGCTGCCAATCACTGAAGAAACGCTTCAATCCGTTCTTACGGATTTCGAAATGAGCCGCAGCGAATTGAATGCACTGTTGATCGAAAATGGAGACATTGAAGAAGGACAGGATGTCCTGGATACGGAATGGTATTTGTTCATTGAAGAGCTTTCAGATGGCATCAATTTCTATGTGAATGGCGGCACTGCGATTACAGATGATAATCTGCAGGAGCTCCTTGAATACTACGAATTCGAATCCAAAGAAGAACTGGAAAGCTTCTTAAATGAGCAAGGCGATTCAATTGAAAACTACGAATTCATCGAAGACCTCGAGTACGCTTTAGATGATTACATTTATGGCTATGGTGATGAATACGACATTGAAGTCGATATCGAAGGAATGTTTACAGAACTAGGATTGACTTTAGAAGAATTGGAAAGATTAGAAGCTCACTTAGAAACTCTTGATTTTGAAGATCCTGCTTTCCAAGAAAGAGCTGAAGCACTTGCTGACCGCATGATGATGATCGAGGAATTCGAATCAGCAGATGAATTGACGGCGGCTCAGATCTCAGAATTGATCGCAATTTACACAGATGCGCTTAATTTGATGAACTTGGATGCTAAATATTACTTGGTAAAAGGCTCAGAAAAGTTGCCAGTCACATTGGGCACATTAATAACGCTTGAAACAGTTGAAGGCTATGACCTCTTAGTTGAAATTTACAACACACAAGGTACATTCCTAGCTGACTTCATTTTGACAAACGACTCGTTCGGTTCTGACATCATCCAAGAAACGGGTGAAGACATTAAAGTAGTTGAAGAAGAAGTTAAAGAAGAAACTAAAGTTGTAGCTGCTCCGCCTGCAGTTAAAACGCCAGGCAAAAAATCGGAGACAGCACCTGTGAAGAAAACCGTCAAAGGTGGAAAACTTCCGAAAACAGCTTCTGATTACCTTCCAAACGCTTTGATCGGATTGGTTATCGCGCTCGCAGGAGTTGCATTGTTCCGCCGTTCGAAAGCTATGGGACTATAATCGATGAAAAAAAGGTCGAAAGAAGAAAGAAGAATCGGGCGCGGCAAGCGCCTGATTCTTCTTTCCCTGTCAACCGCATTAATTGTTTTCGGGCTTTGGTTCAGCACGACAAATGCTTCAACATTCCTAAAAGGCTACCTTCTATATAAAGCCGATTCTGCCATCGACTCCGCACAAGCGGAACCCGCCGTTGAAGAGCCGGAAGCTAAAAGTACCGGGAAAACGCTGAAACCAAAGGCGCTTTATCAAGAAAAGCCTGTGGAAGGCGACAATATCGGCGACTTGTACATTCCTAAACTCGAAGCCACGCTGCCGATCATCCACGGAACTGACGAAGAAGAATTGGAAAAAGGCGTCGGCCATTTCGCTGGCAGCGTCCTTCCTGGCGAAGACGATAACAGTGTTCTGTCTGGCCACCGCGACACTGTGTTCCGTGAACTCGGTGAAGTCGGCAAAGGCGATTTGCTCGTTGTCACTACTGAAGCTGGCAAATTCACCTACAAAGTCCGCCAAGTCCGGATCGTCGATGAAGATGACCGCACCGTCATCGTCCCGAAACCCAGAGCCACACTCACAGTATCGACGTGCTACCCGTTCGACTTTGTCGGCTACGCACCCGACCGCTATATTTTAGTCGCTGACCTCATTTCTTCTGAATGATGCAGGCATTTTAAAGACCACAAGCAAGCTCAAGAAATTCGAGCTGCTTGTGGTCTTTTTATTTTATAGAATTGATGAAATATCTTCTTCCCGCCCACACAATAAATTATGCCAAAGAAATTTCCCAAACACTCAATGCAATTTTAACAGCTGATATGGAGCCAAACAGCGAGAGAAAACCTTACTGCTCCTGTCTCTGTCTCTGCATCGCTGCGCTAGCGACGAGACAGCCGAGACCACGGAAGCAGCGATAGCGGCCTGAGGAGGGTTGGCGGAATATCAGTTACTACTACTAAAATGAACAGTATTTGATAAAAAACAGTATTTTTATGTAACTTACTGATATTCTTTTTGAATCTTCAGCAACTTTTTTACTAAGGATTGTATTGTTTAATATTTTTAATCGTGTTAATATTCAATTAATTAAGGTAAATATTTATTAAGTTTCATTGATTCTTATTGAAAATAATGTAAGGAGGATGGTGAAATGAAAAAGTATGGGCTTCTGTTCGCTGCTATAATATTGCTGCTGGGAGGTTATCTGGCCTATTTGTTTGAGTTTAAGGAATACAATACATCAGATGCAGAAGTCGACATCCTGACGAAAGAAGAATACGTCATTGAGCTTGCGGATGGTTCGAAAATCGTGTTGGATAAAAACGGCAACTTGATCCGACACATTACAGGCGCAGACGGCAAAGTCACCACAGTCGACGTTGCCGGCAGCTTACCCATCTCACAAGTCAGTGATGGAGCGGTTGCTTCTGCCACTAGCGAAAACGCTAAGTCATCCGCAAAAAAAGGAGAGTCCGGGAATTCCGGCAAAGCTGCTGAATCTAAAGCAGCCAAAGGAAAAACGCCAAAAGCTTCAGTGAAGGATATTAAAAACCAGTACGAGCCTGCTTTAGCGAATATCGAAGAACAAGCCTATGATAATTTGGACAACCTGATCAATCTCGCAAAAAGCGAATACTTGGAAATGGAAGCCAATGACCAGAAAATCAGCTACCCATATTTTTACAATAAATACACTGGCGCGGCCGCTAAACTTGAAGAACGGACCGACAAAGTGTTCAATGCGGTCATGCAAATCATGGAACATGATTTAAAAGTGAACGGGCATTCTACGGAAATAGTCGAGTCTATGCATAAGGAATACAAAAACAAGAAGAACAAACTTCGCCGTGATATCTTGAAAGAAACGGCTGGTTTGTAAATGTACCCATTTAATTGAAATTCCCTTTAATGTATATTGAATAAGAATCCGCCGCGCCGAATCTCCATGCGCCGGCGGTTTTAAGGTTTTTCCTCCCCTAAAATCGATGTATAAGATCTTGAATAAACTTAATTTTACAAATTCTTTGAATAGTATCGCTTAATTCAAAATTATTGGTTAGAATAGAAGTATTATTATAAATTAAGAGCTGGTGGTAGATGCAGGCATTATGCCCACAGCTCTGAGAGCCAGGAAATTGATATGGCTTTTGAACGCAGGATAACGTGAGGAGGAAATGCTGATGAGAGAAAAGATCAATGATTTATTGTCCAAAGAGAATTACGCTTTCGATAAAGACAAATGGAAGTCGATTGAAAATGTGCCTTTCTCGTATAATGCGGGAACTATCCAACTTCTCAACAAGATCAAAAAAAATATGGGAATGGCCAAGGGCATCTATATTTTCAGTGATTCCAATGAACGGATTTTATACATTGGAAAAGGTGCTCCAATCTACAACCGGATCCGCCGCCATTTCGCTAAACTCAAAAAGACCTCCCCTGAAGAGGAAGCCGCATTTCCTGCAAACGATGCCCCGCGCTCAATTTCAATTTACTGGGTTGAAATCGAACAGCCTGAAACCCGGGAAGTTGTAGAGCATATGCTGTGCTATACTTTGAACCCGGAATACAAGAAATGGTATGCAACATAATGGTGATATGGCTGGCAGAACCGGCCATTTCGGTTCTCACCTCCAACTGATATCCCTTTTACTTCATCAAGCATCTTGGGTGCATTGATGATTTTTTCTTTTAAGGCAAAGGCAAAAAACTCTCCAGAAGCAGATGCGCTCCGAGAGAGTTGAGTTTAAACAATGGAGATGTGAAAGACATCTTCTTGCTCCATTTCCTGAACAAGCGTTTTAGCGTAATGCGTAGGATTGGCTTTTTTCAGGGAAAAAACTTTCTCGCTTTTCCGGCTGAGCCCAGACAATATTTCGAGTTCTACCCGAGTTGCATCATCAATCATCAGGCCTGGATTAAAAAATTCGTATGCTGTCAATAACGGCGCTCTGAGGAAATTGAATTCGTATCTGTTCAAGTTCATCAATTTGCTGACAGCAACGCTTTCCGGCAGCTGCAATACTTCATCCGCCCCTTTTTCCAGAATGGCAATATGGGTCACTTCAGCAGTCATCAAGCCTTTCTTTTTCACATTTTTCGATGACGCTTCCCTGCCCTTTTTATCGTTGTTTTTTGAGTAATGGCAAAACGAATTGGTCCACGGAACCGCATAAATTTTGTGGCCATCCGTTATCGCCATATCTTCCGCTATGAACTGTGCACCGTATTCCATACAGGCAGTTGTTGCGCTCAATGTTTTTCCGGTGTCTGGCGGCGCGAATATCGCAATAGTTTTTCCATCTTTTTCAAATGCCGAACAATGGATCGGAGCGTAACCCTTTTTCAGCAGCAACAGCGCTGCAAGATCAGTGACGATGTAATGGACCGAATGGAGATTCATGATTCTGTGCGTGATGAATTTATAATAGGCTTTGTTGACAGTGATTTTCGCTTCATCCGACAGCAGGTTTTCCGCTTTCACCCTCATTTTTTGATTTAATGCGAGTTTGCGTGTGTAATAGATCTTGTCTTCCCCTGGGTTGCCGTTGAAATAATGGTAGCGCCCCATCCCCTTGAGTTGCTCGTCATCATTGAAATTCTCCAATACGACATTGATTCTGACCGCGCATTTGTCGTATTCTTCCCTTGTGGCTTGCGGCATTTCCGTACCAAAACTCCAAGTGAAATTTTTGATATTCGTCTTTACCCCGAGAATGCCTTTCGATGCGATGAAATAATAAATCATCAAATGTCCTCCCCTTCTACAATATCCGCATGATCGTTGGCACTTTCTGCTTGTCAGAGTGCCGGGCATATCCGGACCCCTTTCACCCCCTAAAAAATTTCATTTGAAGCCATTTTAGCGATGAAACGTTAAGGAGAGGTTAAATTGAACCATATCAATTTACATATATGTAATAATATTTACGTTTAAGCGCGCAAAAAAGCCGCCATTGTGCATGGCGGCTTTTTATACGGCATTTATTTTCGGAGGAAAGCCCGGACTGCCCGGTCGGCAGCGCGGCCATCCTCTAAAGAATTGAATTTTTCCTTGAAAGCGATAGCGGCTGCATTCATTTCCGCAGGCGATGCCGCAATCCTGTCAAGTGCATCGAATAATTGCTGTTCAGTTTGGACGATTGGCCCCGGGGCTTCCGCTTCGATATCGAAATAGAACCCTCTCAGCTGATCTCGGTATGTTTCCAAATCATACATGAAGAAAATGATCGGCCGATCCAGTATGGCGTAATCGAAGAAAACAGAAGAGTAATCCGTGATGAGCAAATCTGAAATCAGGTACAAATCGCGGATGTCCGGATAATTCGAAACGTTATAGACGATTCCTTCGTGCGCTGAAAAATCGAAGTTTTCAGCGACAAGGTAATGCATTCTTGATAATAAAACCCATTCAGAGCCGTATTTTTCTTTCCAGGCTTCCAGGTCAAATTTGAAGTCGAATTTATATTGCCCTTTTTTATAAAATTCGTTGTCCCTCCATGTCGGGGCATACAGCATGACTTTCTTATCCCCTGGGATTCCAAGGTTTTTCTTAATCGTACTGCTCAAAGTTTCGGAGGGATTTGCGAGCACATCGTTTCTGGGGTATCCTGACTCGATGACATTGCCCTTATAGGCGAACGCCCGCTTGAAAATACTTGTTGAATAGGCATTTGGCGAAATCAAATAATCCCATTTCTCAGATTCTGCAACAAAATTGCGCTTATAAGCGTCTGTATCAGTACCAGGCATATGGACTTCTTCGATATCGAGGCCCAATTTCTTCAATGGCGTGCCATGCCAAGTCTGCACGTAGACCGTCTTTGATGGCTTCGGCATCCAAAGCGGCAAACGCACATTATTGACCCAATAGCCGGCACGCGGGAATGTCAGGAACCATTGGGGTGTAAAGCGCCGGATATAAGGCACATTGAATTCGTCGAATAATGGCGTGGCACTCTTGTCAACGCTCCACAAAAGATGATATTCCGGAAAATGCTCTTTCATGTATTCGTAAAGCGCTCTCGGATTATCACTATATTGTTTCGCATGGAAGCTTTCAAAAATGACCAAATTCTTTTTCCGCGGGAGCTTGCCCAGAACCACGAAGGCCGTGCGGAAAAGCTTTAATACAAATCGATTGTTTTTCAGAGACTTTACTGTTGTCGCTAGCATTTAGTTACCTCGCTATTTCCTGTTTCTCATTCTCTAAGCAATGCCCTTGGCGAAATCATTTCATCGCAAACGCAGACACGCTCTTCACATCAATGTCCGCCACTTGAAAGTTAAACTATTTCCATATAAATT
>NZ_JASDCW010000026.1:0-45703 GCF_030407685.1 Planococcus sp. APC 3906
CGCGTCCGCCTGAAGCGAAATGTATAACAACCATCTAAATTTCTCGACAGCCTGACAGCCCTGCCATCCCGGCGGGGCTGTTTTTGTTTGATGTTAACCCTTTTCATTACGCTCCAACGCACTTTCATGTGCCGAAGCTTTTTTGCAGAATATCGATTGCTTAATTTAAATAAAAATAAGCTAATTGCGCTTAATTTAAAAATATTTCAATAATTAAATCTATTTAACTTTGTTTTAACCTTGCCTCTTTAGTATTAGGTCAAATGATTGAGAATAAAGGAGGAAAAGAAAATGGTTGAAAACAATTTTAAAATCACAGACGATCGGCAGCTTGGCAATTTCGATAGCCAGACTGTATTTAAACGCCCAGAAGCGCTAAGAGCTTCCGGCCCCACTGGTACAGCCATCGGGCTGAGCGAAAATCATGCCGGATCGCTGGCTTACCTATTCGGTTTTGTAACCGGGTTCCTGCTCCTTATTGTCGAAAAAGAAAATCGCTTCGTGCGTTTTCATGCGCTGCAGTCGATTTTGCTGTCAATCGCATTCGTAACTGTATTCACCGTCCTTGGGATGCTTCCAGTCATCGGCTGGTTATCAGGAGTGATCTTATTGCCAATTGGTTTGGTGCTTTGGATCATCCTTATGTTAAACGCCTCTAACGGCAAATATTCAAAAGTCTTCTACATTGGACAATTTGCTGAAAAGCAATTGCGTTAAAAGCATCACAAAATTCATTGGAAACAGAGGTGTCAGGAAATGGAGAGTACATTCAACGTCAAAGAATTTTTAAAGGCTTTGCGCAAGCGGCTTCCACTGATTATTATGGTGACTTTGCTGTTCGTTGCGTTAAGCGGGCTTGTCAGCTACACCATGATGAAGCCGATTTATCAGGCTTCGACGCAAATTCTGGTCAACCAGAATACAACGGCGGCGCAGCCGTTCAATACGCAGGACATTGATGCAAATATCCAATTGATCAGCACGTATAATGTCATCATCAAAAGCACGACCATTTTGTCAGCGGTCATCGAAGAGCTTGGCTTAAACGAGACGGTCGCCGAATTGAACGAACGCATTACGGTATCGAATATCGAAAATTCACAGGTAGTGACGTTGGATGTGGAAGACGCCTCGATGGAAAAAGCGGTCTTGATCGCTAATACGACGGCATCCGTATTCCAGGCTGAAATTAAGAACTTGATGAAAGTCGATAATGTCAACATCCTGGCGCCGGCTATTGTACCGATTGATCCAGAACCAGTTAAGCCGGACCCGCTATTCAATATGGGTGTCGGGGCCATCATCGGGCTGATGCTCGGAACAGGGCTTGCCATTTTACTTGACCAGATGAACACCACAATCCGTACTGAGGAAGACATCGAAGCGATAGTCGGCCTTAATGTACTGGGCATCGTAAGCCGCACTGAGGGCGGCAAGGAAGAACGCAGATCTTCGACATTAAAAGATAAGAAGGAGTTGTTGGTAGATGTGGACAGCGAAAAAATCAAATCGATCGGTGGGACGAAAATTGGTGGTTCGTACTAACCCCCAATCCATAACTACTGAACAATACCGTACGATCCGGACGAATATCAATTTCTCTATGCCAGGCCCTGATACACAGACAATCCTCTTTACATCGGCAGCGAAAGAGGAAGGGAAATCGACAACTTCCTGCAATATGGCAATTGTGTTTGCCGAAGCCGGAAAACGCGTGCTGCTTGTCGACGCAGATATGAGGCGCCCGACATTGCACCATACCTTCCAGCAAGCGAATAAAGTCGGCCTGTCGAATCTTCTGCTGAAAAAAGGCAGGCTCCAGGATAGCGTGAAACGAAGCGGTGTGGTGGGGCTCGACTTGCTGTTATGCGGCCAGATTCCGCCAAATCCAGCTGAATTGCTCAGCTCTCCGGCGCTTGACTCATTAATCGAAGAGATGAAGGAAAAATACGATTTGATCATTTTCGACTCGCCGCCGCTATTGTCGGTAACCGATTCGAAAATCCTGGCGAATAAATGCGACGCTACTGTATTGGTCGTCAATACCGGCAGATCCGAGAAGGAAAGCGTCACTAAAGCAAGAGACGCGCTGGTGACTTCGAAGGCGTTCATCATGGGTGTGGTCATGAATAATTATGAAATCAGCAAAGATACTTATTATTACCAAGCTTACGGGGATTAATAGCAGCAGTAAAAAAACAGAGATGAGATGGGGTAATTCAATTGACGATTAAGAAAAGATACCTTTCATTATTCTTCATCGATTCGTTGATTATTATTTCTTCTATCTATGCCTGTTATTTATTCTTATATCCGTATGCCAGTGTATTAACAAACGAAATGCTGTTCATCAGCACAATCACGCTGTTCATCGCGTGGCACTCGTTTGCCTGGCATTACGGTCTGTACCGGAAAATTTGGGCATATGCTTCAATCGATGAACTCAAGTCGATTGTCATGGCAGTGACGTTTACCATTTTTGTAGCAGCGGTCATGCAGTATACGTATTCTGCACAATTATATGTGAGAACGCTGATGCTTTCGTGGCTGCTGCTGGTTTTCTTTTTCGGAGCTTCGCGGCTTTCGCTGCGCTTGATCCAGGAACAGGCGATCAAACGTAAAGCGGTTTTGACTAGCCGGACAATGGTTATCGGTGCAGGACAGGCAGGAAGAATGATAGCAAGGCATATGAAGGATAATCCGGAATGGGGAAGAAATCCGGTAATTTTTGTGGATGATGACAAGAAGAAATGGGGACTTGAGATGCTCGGCATCGAAGTTGTCGGCTCAATCGACAATATCCCAGCTTATGTCGTAGACCACCGCATTGATCAAATCGTTATCGCGATCCCTTCATTATCCAAAAAAGCGATGGCGGAACTGACAAAAAAATGTTTGGATACCGGCGCGAAAACACAGACCATTCCGAGAATCGAGGATTTGATGACCGGGAAAATCCAGGTCAGCGATATCCGCGATGTGAAAATCGAAGACTTGCTCGGCCGCGAGGAAGTCAAGCTGGATATGCAAGCGATCAGTGAACAACTGAGCGGCAAGTCGATCATGGTAACAGGTGCAGGCGGCTCGATCGGTTCTGAAATCTGCCGGCAAATCGCCAAATTCAATCCTGCAGAAATCCTGCTTTTGGGGCATGGCGAGAATTCCATCTACACCATTGATATGGAATTGCGGGCAAAAGTGCCGAAAACGACGAAAATTGTGCCAATCATTGCGGATGTCCAGGATAGGGAGCGCATCTTCCACGTCATCAAAACACTCAAACCGGATCTCATCTATCATGCTGCGGCACATAAACATGTACCGTTGATGGAAGCGAACCCGCTAGAAGCGGTCAAAAACAATGTTTTCGGGACCAAAAACGTGGCTGAAGCCGCTGATAAGTTCGGTGTAGGAAGTTTTGTCATGATTTCCACAGATAAGGCCGTCAATCCTCCGAATATTATGGGGGCGACGAAACGCTTTGCGGAAATGATCGTACAGAATTTGGCTGTCAACAGCAAAACCACTTTTGCAGCAGTCCGCTTCGGCAATGTTCTGGGTTCACGCGGCAGTGTCGTTCCGTTATTTAAGCAGCAGATTGCAGCAGGCGGGCCGATCACCGTAACGGATGAAAATATGACGCGGTATTTCATGACTATTCCGGAAGCTTCTAGGCTGGTAATCCAAGCTGGGCTGCTTGCTTCTGGCGGTGAGGTGTTCGTTCTGGATATGGGCGAACCGGTGAAAATCGTCGATCTTGCACGGAACTTGATCAAACTTTCAGGATTCGAAGAAAACGACATCAAAATCCAATTTTCGGGCATGCGTCCGGGAGAGAAACTATACGAGGAATTGCTTGATGAAAGTGAAATACAGACAGATAAGATTTTCCCGAAAATCTATATCGGCAAGGCGACTCCAATCAGCCAAGTCGAGATGAGCCGTGTCCTGAAACAGCTTCCGGATTTAGGTCCTGAGGAAACGAAGGAGATCCTGCTGAAACTCGCTAACCGCAAGCGGCCGGAAAATGGCCAGCCGCCTGAATGGCAAGATCAATGGAAAGCGAAAGCAGAGGGCAAGTTCGCATAGGTTTTTGAGAAACCGTCTGCCATCCTTGATGAAGCACCAATACTACTAGAGAAAATACATTAAAGGAGGAAGTGCGGATGCGTGATTTGCCCATGAGAATATACGACAATTCGCCGATTTACTTCCAAAACCTTTTTGCGAGCGTGGAGGGATACAGAAGGACAAAAAGCCGATATGGCAACATTTACTTCAAATACCTGAAAGAATTGGGCAAACGGGATTATTCTGATGCGGTTTATGAAAAAAACTATCAGCAGCAGGAACTCCAGAAGCTAGTCAAACATGCCTTTGAAAAGAGCCCATTTTACCAGGATTTCTACAAAGGGATCGACATCAGCTCAATAAAAACAGTAGATGACTTGAAGAGATTGCCAGTGCTGGAAAAGGAGATGGTCCGGGAGAACATCACTTCCATGTACACCATCCCCGAAAACTCCGCCATCGTTTCCCATACCTTGGATTCAGCGGGCATTCCGCTGAAATTCCTGTTCACTAAAGAGGACATGCAAAAGCATATGGCGTTTCTGGATTTTTTCAAAAAACAGCATGGCGTCACCAACTTGGAAATGAAAAGAGCTTCTTTCAGCTCCAATCGCTTTATACCAAAGCGGCAGCAGAAAAAGGTGTTCTGGCGCGACAATTATTCAAGCAAACAGCGCTTGTATTCCGCTTATTATTGCAATGAAAAGAACGCAGGTTTTTTTGTGGAGAACCTGGATGGCTATCAGCCGGACTTCATCGATGGGCTGCCTTCAGCCCTTTATGAAGTGGCGAAATACATCAACCAGCACCGGATCATCTTGTCGTTCCATCCTATTGCGATTTTTTCTACCGCTGAAACCTTGACACCGCAGCACCGCCGGGAAATTGAAATGGCATTCGATTGCCCGGTCCGCAATCATTATGCTTCTACAGAAGGCGCGCCGTTCATAACGGAATGTCCGAAAGGCAGGCTGCATTATAATTTGAGCTCAGGCATCATCGAAACAACAATTGACAAGGAAATGATCATAACGGGCTTCAATACGTATGGAACGCCGCTGATCCGCTACAAAACCGGAGAACGCATCGATATGGCGAAAGATGGTGGATATTGCGAATGCGGCAGCTCTCATCCGGTCGTCCATCCTTTACAGGACCGGGGGGATGATTATCTCCAATCGAAAAGCAAAGGCAAATTCACGGCTTTGTATATGTCTATGGCCAGCAGCCGTTTTTCCGACAGCATCCGGAAAATACAATTTATCCAAAATTCGCCGGATGTCATCGACGTCATGATTGAAGCGGCGGAAAGCTATACGAACGCCATGACAGAATCGATTCATGAAGAAATGGTTTATATTTTTGGCAGCGACATGCGATTTAATATGCGCATCGTAGAAGAGATTCCTGTGCAGCCGAACAGTAAATTCCGGCTGGTGATCAACAACCTGAATGGATAACGAACTGCTTGCAAGAAAAATAGGCGTAATGCTGGAATTTGATGGGGTGATTTATTGATGAAGATTTTACCGATTGAGCAAAACCAAAGCACAAATCTTTTCATCCAGGCACCATACCAGAAGGAAAAGATTTTCCTTTCTTCTCCTCATATGACCGGAAACGAAATGAAATACATCAACGAAGCATTCGATACCAATTGGATTGCTCCAATCGGACCGAATGTCGACAAGTTCGAGGCTGAACTTGCTGCGTATACAGGAGCGGCAGCCGGGGCTGCACTGAGTTCTGGCACGGCCGCAATCCATTTGGCTCTTCATTTATTGGGTGTCGGCAAAGGGGATCGCGTATTTTGTTCATCACTGACATTCGTTGCCAGCGCAAACCCTATCTTATACGAAGGGGCAGAACCGGTATTCATCGATGCGGAAGAACAGACATGGAACATGTCTCCGGCTGCACTCCGCAAAGCCTTTGTGGCATCGGCAGAAGAAGGCAAATTGCCTAAAGCGGTCATTGTCGTCAATTTATACGGCCAAAGCGCGCAGATGGACGAATTGCTTGAAATCTGCAACGAGTATGGCGTTCCCATCATAGAAGATGCAGCGGAATCGCTTGGCTCTCTTTACAAAGGCCGCAGCAGCGGAACCCTTGGCAAGTTTGGCATCTATTCCTTCAATGGCAATAAAATCATCACGGCATCAAGCGGGGGAATGCTGATTTCCAATGATGCCCAAGCGCTGGTGAAAGCCAGATTTCTTGCTTCCCAGGCAAAGGATCCCGCACCGTATTATAAACACCATGAAGTTGGCTATAATTATCGGATGAGCAACATTCTTGCAGGAGTCGGCAGAGCGCAATTAGAGGCGATCGAAGACCGCGTCAATGCCCGGCGTGCAATTTATGCTAGGTACGCGGAAGCCTTCAAGGACATCGAAGCTATTGAATTCCAGCCGGAACTGGAAGATACGCGTTCGAACCGCTGGCTGAGCGCCTTCACGCTTAACACCGATATTACCGCATTGACGCCTGAAAACATCAAGCGCGCCCTTGAGACAGAGGAAATCGAATCCCGCAATATTTGGAACCCGCTGCACCAGCAAGAATTATTCAAAGATGCGCCATTCTACAAAGATGGCGATGGCGAAGCAGTCAGTGAAAAGATTTTCCGATGCGGCTTGTGCCTGCCATCCGGATCGAATATGACGGCCGCACAGCAAAATCGAGTGATCCGTGTCATTAAAAACCTGTTCAATAATTGATAAGGGAGCTGAGGGGACATTCCGTTGAGGGATGGCCCTTTTGCGATTCAAGTAAGCCATAGCCAAAATGAAGCAAGCGCAGCTCAACAGCTAGACTTGCTTTTTATTGGCGTCTTATTCTGAGAAATGGGGAGATGGCTATGAAATTTACTCAGCTTATAATGATGTTGTTATTGGTCATGCTGCTCGCGGCGTGTGGAGCGGAAACGCCGCCTGAACCGGAAGTGCCGGAAAATGGCGGGCAGCCGCCGGCAGAAGAACCGGAGGAACCCGCAGAAGAGCCGGTGGTGGAACCAGAAGAACCAGAAGAACCAGAAGAACCGGCAATCGAGGAAAGCGACCCTTACAGCTTTTTCATGAAAGATGGCACCACCGCTCATTTTAGAGGAGACGGAAACGAATATGCGCAGCTTACGGTCCGCACTGTTTTTCTGGAAGAGAACCATATCGCGGTCTACGAAGACAATGGCGGAACCACAATTCTAAAAGTTTTCCGGATTGCAGACAGCGCGGCCGACTTGGTTCTTGAGAAACCGGAATTCTATGAAGAATACAATCCGCCGCTAGAAGAGCTCAAATCCTTGCAACCGATTTCCCGCTACTTTGAATTGCCGATTGAAGCTGGTGATAAAGTTGACGGCTTAGAGGTGGTAGAGATTGATGTTGCTGCGGAAACGCCTTACGCTAATTTCGAAAATGCAATTATGACCGAGAAACTTGAAGATGATGGTGCGACAATCCGCAATTATTACGTCGAAGGGCTCGGTGAAGTGAAACGGGAGTTTATCATGGGAGAAGGAGCGGATGAGTTCCGGGTGACGTCTTCTTTGGAGTCGATTGAATAAACCAGTAACCGGCCTGTGTGTTTACAGGCCATTTTTTATGGGATTATCCAAGAAATAAATGCCAAAAGCAGGAAAATGGTGTATTCTAGAATTCGATATCAAGCGCAAAGGAATGAAGAATATGAAGCACATGGTTACAGCGAATGATGTGGCGAAACTGGCCGGAGTATCCCAATCTTCCGTTTCACGGGTCTATTTTGAAGGAGCAAAAGTATCGGAGAAAACCCGTGCCAAAGTGCTGGCAGCGGCTGAACAGCTTGGCTATCGGCCAAATGAATTTGCGCGCAGCCTGATCACCAATAAGACCAAAATCATCGGCTTGGTGATGAAAGGGGTCGAGAATCCCTTTTATCCGCAAGTTTTGAAGCAATTCACGACCGCGTTTAAAAAACTGGGCTATAGTGTCTTATTTGTGCACACCCAAAATGAGGAAATCCAACCCGAAGATGTGGAAACATTGTTGAATTACAATGTAGCGGGCGTCATTATCACTGACGCTGCGATGTCGTTGAAAGTAGCTGAGGACTTCCGCTCAAACCGCATTCCGCTTGTGTTTTTCAACCGCAAATTAAACACGGATGAATTTTATTCGGTGTGCTGCAATAACCTGGATGCCAGCAGGAAAGTTGCGGAATACCTGATCAGCCAGGATGTAAAAGATATGGTTTATATTTCTGGCAATGGCAACACGTCGACGAGCCTGGAACGGGAAGCCGGTTTCATGGAAATCCTGCAGAAAACAGGGATTCCACATCGCAAATACGCTTCGGATTATACGTATACAGGCGGCTTTCAAACAGCTTTGGGCATCGTGGATGAAGGACGCGCTCCATCGGCCATTTTTGCAGCGAACGACATCATGGCGCTTGGCGTGATTGATGCATTAAAAAAGAAATCGCTGCGCATTCCAGAAGACGTAAAAGTGGTCGGATTCGACAACATCGATATGGCAGCATGGCTGGGTTACCAATTGACTACCTGGGAGCAGCCGATTGAAGAAATGGTGAAAAAAACAATCGAATACATTATGGCTGAAATCGCTGATTACACGGGGTTGGCGAAGGCTGTGGAAATCGATGGAAAATTAATCAAACGAAAAACTGCCTGAAAATTATTGACTTTCAAGATTAATTGCAATATTCTTCTTGTTAGCACGTGTTTTGCATACGTATTCAAAAAATGGAGGGAACTATTATGGTAAAAGTATTTAAAGCAGGTAAATCGCAAGAAGAAGTAAGTGCCAACGATTTTAAAGTATCTCAGATTGTTTCTGAAGCATTGAAAGACGTGGAAACGCGAGGTGACGAAGCAGTTCGTGAATTGTCGGAAAAATTCGATAAGTGGTCTCCTGAAGCATTCCGTCTCACTGAAGCGCAAGTAAATGAAATCGTTTCCAAAGTTCCTGACTCCGTGATTGAAGACATCAAATTCGCCCAAAAGAATATCAAGGCTTTTGCAGAAGCGCAGCTTGCTTCATTGAGCGATGTCGAAGTCGAACACATTCCCGGCGTTATTTTAGGCCATAAAAATATTCCCGTGAACAGCGTCGGCTGTTACATCCCAGGCGGCCGCTATCCGATGGTGGCATCTGCACACATGAGCGTGCTTACTGCAAAAGTTGCTGGCGTTAAACGTGTAATCGCTTGCACGCCGCCGATCAATGGAGAAATTCCGAATGCAACGATTGCTGCTATGTCATTAGCAGGCGCGGATGAAATCTATTTGCTTGGCGGAATCCAAGCAATGGCTGCAATGGCAATTGGCACTGAAACAATCGAAGCCGTCGACATGATTGTAGGGCCGGGCAATGCGTTTGTTGCAGAAGCAAAACGCCAATTATACGGCAGAGTCGGAATTGATTTATTCGCAGGCCCTACTGAAACTTTGGTTGTAGCAGATCATACAGCAGATGCTGAAATGGTCGCGACAGATATTCTTGGCCAAGGTGAACACGGACCGACGTCCCCAGGCGCGTTGATTACCACTTCTGAGAAATTGGCTGAAGAAACGGTCAAAGAAATCGAACGCCAGCTCGAAACTTTGCCGACTGCCGATGTCGCGCGCGTATCATGGGAAGATTATGGCCAGATCCTGATCGTCGACTCGATCGAAGAAGCACGCATCGAAGCGGATCGCCTGGCATTTGAACACGTAGAGATCCTGACGGAAAATCCGGATTATTTCCTGGAGAACATGACGAATTACGGTTGCTTATTCCTGGGGCCAGAAACCAACGTCGCTTACGGCGATAAAGTCATTGGCACCAATCACACTTTGCCGACAAAAGGCGCGGCACGCTACACAGGCGGCCTGTGGGTTGGCAAATTCATCAAAACCGTCACATACCAAAAAATCACGACACCAGAAGCAAGCGCATACATCGGTGAATATGCAGCACGCTTATGCCAGCTTGAAAACTTTGCAGGCCATGCAGAACAAGCATTATTGCGCGTAAGACGATACGGGAAAAAGTAATAGTTAATTAGGTGAGCTGATATTCTGCCAAACAGTCCCGCAAGGAAATGCGTTGCTCTTTGGCGGAATATCAGCTATTACAAAAACCCCATATTACATAAAAGCTATTTGGTATATCCCAAAGCTTGATGGAGGAAATTATATGATTGGCATGATTGGTTTATTTGGCGGATTGGCGCTATTGATTTACTTGACGATGAAAGGCATGAACTTGCTGATTGCGGCACCGCTGACTGCATTATTGGTGGGGATCATGAACGGGCTGCCATTGTTTCCGCAGCTTGCAGAAGAGGGCGCGGCCAACTTTCTGACAAATTACATGACCGGCTTCACGGGCTTTATCGCTTCGTGGTACCTGATGTTCTTGACAGGTGCGATTTTCGGTAAAGTGATGGAAGACAGTGGTGCAGCCGATAGTGTCTCGAAATGGATCGTCGGCAAGCTCGGCATGAAACGGGCGGCGCTCGCTGTCGTTCTTGCCTGTGCGGTATTGACGTATGGCGGCGTAAGCTTGTTCGTCGTGGCGTTCTCGGTGTACCCGATGGCACTCAGCTTGTTCAAGCAAGCAGACTTGCCGCGCCGCTTTATCCCGGCTGCCTTGGCTTTCGGTTCGACGACTTTCACAATGACGTCAGCGGGTTCACCTGAAATCCAGAACTGGATTCCGATTGAATTTCTCGGAACGACGCCGTACGCCGGCTGGGAAGTCAGTGCGATTGTCGCTGTGTTCATGATGGTCTTCGGCTATTGGTGGCTGAAAAAGATGATTGCAAAAGCCGTTTCGAAAGGCGAACGCTTCGTTTCGAGAAAAACAGATCCAACAGCGGATGCGCGGACGGAATTGCCGAACCCGCTACTCAGCATGGTACCGTTGCTGGTGGTTTTGATCATTTCGTTCATCTTCCACGATTCACTTGGCACATCGGCATTGATCATCGCATTAAGCGGCGGGATTGCCGCTGCATATGTGATCAACCGCAAATATTTCACGAATATCGGCAAAGCGTTTGGTGATGGTGCCCTTGGTGCAGTTATTGCCATAGCCAATACAGCAGCAGTAGTAGGATTTGGTGGTGTCGTCAAAGCGACTCCTGCATTCGAATCGGCTGTCGGCGTCATTACTGGAATTCCAGGCAGTCCGCTGATCGGCGGAGCGCTTGCCGTTGCCGTCATCGCAGGATTGACGGGTTCGTCTTCAGGTGGACAAGCAATTGCCTTGCCGCTGCTGGCTCCGCATTACCTGGATCTAGGCGTTGACCCTGAAGCGCTTCACCGGACGGTTGCCATTTCATCAGGCTCTTTGGATTCCTTGCCGCAAGGCGGTTATGTGGTCACGACAATCCGTTCGATTGCCGGCGAGACCCATAAGGATGCCTATCCGGCATTCGGAGCACTTTCTGTCGTGGTGCCACTTCTCGGCGCGGTTTTGGCAGTGGTGCTGTTCTCTTTAGGTTTATAAGATTCACGTGCCCAATGAGCTAGTTTTCAGCTAGTTTGTTGGGTATACTTTTTTTAGACTGACTATTTGGAAGAGGTGCAAAACATGGAAAAGATTTCGATTCTCGGCAGCGGCACGATGGGGCATTCCATCGCATTATCAGCCGCGTGGGCAGGCCAGACTGTGAAAGTCTATGGCATTAATGAGCAAGACCTGGAAACTGCAAACAACGGCCTCGCCAATAAACTCGGTGTGATGGTCGACAATGATTTATTCGATGAAGCGGATGCGAAGCGCATTAAAGACAGCATCCATTTCTCGACGTCTCTTGAAGAAACGGTCGAAGGTGCGACGTTCATCATCGAAGTGATCCCGGAAGTGCTGGAATTGAAGAAAGAAATGTACGCGAAGCTTGAGAAGCTGGTAAGTGAAGACGTCGTCATCGCAAGCAATACGTCGGGCTTCATGCCGAGCCTGCTGTCTGAAGATATGATCCATCCAAACCGGTTCGTCGTGACGCATTTCTGGAATCCGGGGCACCTGATTCCATTGGTCGAAGTGGTGAAAGGCAGCAAAACGGATGAAAAAACCGTACAGCGTGCGATGCAAGTTATTGCCGATATGAATAAGAAACCGATTTTATTGCAAAAAGAACTGCCTGGCTTTATCGGCAACCGGCTGCAGTACGCGTTGTTCCGTGAAGCGCAGGCGCTGCTGGATTCCGGAGCTGCATCAAAAGAAGATATTGATGCTGCGGTCACCTACAGCATCGGCCGCCGCTTGCCGGTGACTGGGCCGTTGATGACCGCCGATATGGGCGGCTTGGATGTATTCTCGGCAATTTCGAATTACCTGTTCGAGGATTTGGCGACGGACCAGCGTTCAGGCAAAATTTTGTCGGAACTTGCGGCAGACGGCAATCTGGGCGACAAGAGCGGCAAAGGTTTCTACGACTGGGAGCCTGCCGTATCCCGCAAACTCAATGCGGAGCGGGAACGGACGCTGATCCATTTCCTGAAAAACGATCTGCAGGCATTGGGGGAGGGCGAATAATGGGCGCATACTTTTCCGAACTTGCCGGCAAGACCGTCATTGTAACCGGCGGCAGCAAAGGGATCGGCCGGGACATTGCCCGGACTTTTGCGGAACTGGGGGCGAATGTGGTCATCTCCGGACGTAATCAGCAAGCGCTGGACGACGCGCTGCGCGAGCTGCATGGCTATAATCCGAGCTGCATCGCAGTGGCCGGTGATTTGAGCGAAGTTGCAGAAGTACGGAGGCTGATTGATACGGCAGCGGACACTTTCGGCACAGTCGATGTACTGGTGAATAACGCAGGCGTCAATATCGCAAAACCTGCAATGGACGTGACAGAGTCGGATTGGGATACGGTCCTCGATTTGAACTTGAAATCCGCCTTTTTCGCCAGCCAGGCAGCCGCTAAGTATATGCTGGCACAGAAAAGCGGTCGAATCATCAACATCGCTTCCCAAATGGCGTTTGTCGGCTATATCAAGCGTGCGGCCTATTGCTCGAGTAAAGGCGGCATGGTGCAGATGACCAAAGCGCTTGCTGTGGAATGGGCGAAAGACGGCGTGAAGGTCAATGCCGTCGCGCCGACGTTCATCGAAACAGAACTCACGGCGAAGATGTTCGAAGACGAAGCATTCAAGAAAGACGTCGAAAACCGCATCCTGTTGGACGGATTGGCGCGGCCGAAAGACATTTCAGGAGCCGTGCTGTACCTGGCATCCGATTTGGCGAATTTCGTGACCGGCGAAACAATCAAGGTCGATGGAGGCTGGACTGCTATTTAAAGCATAAAGATTCATCAGCCAATTGAGCTATATAAGTTGAACAAAAGAATTTCGATTTTTACATCGCTTCGGACGCTTTGGGCATGGCTCCCGCTATGAGCCGAGAAGAACACTCGTCTCCTAGCTCCGCCTAGCCCTTTGCCGCGCCTGCGCTAAGATATTTATCGATATGTAGCAAAGCAGCGGAGAAAACCTTACTGCTCCTGCAGCGCTATGCGCTTCGTCGCAAAGACTTGCCCTCGCAAGCTTCGGGTAAGTCTTGCCCGCGGCAATAAAAGATGTGCTCCTGCAGCCCTTCGTGCTTCGTCGCAAAGGTATCTCCCCAATTCTTGGGTCGATACCTGCGCAGCTGGTTTGCGGAATATCGAAGGTTATAAATATTAGTCCAACTTATACAATTGAAAAGACAGTGAAAACGATTCGTTTTCACTGTCTTTTTTGTTTTTATGTGTCTTACTGTAAAGGGTGGCTTCTGGGACTCTTTTGAGATGAAGGCGCTTTCATGGGAGATTCGTCTCAGCCTAAAGTCCGAATATTACAAGAAAAATCAGAAAAGTCTTTCAATTGGTGTTAAACGCTTTATAATGAACAATTATAAACAAAGGGAGATGAGGCAATGGCGAACCTAAGAAACGACTCTTTGCATCTGCATCGGGAACATCAGGGAAAACTCGAAGTCCGTTCAAAAGTGGCGGTCGGAAATGAAAGGGAGTTAAGTCTCGCCTATTCTCCTGGGGTAGCAGAACCGTGCAAGGAAATTGCGCAGGACACGGGGAAAGTCTACGAGTATACGATGAAAGGCAATACGGTGGCAGTGATTACAGATGGCACTGCAGTGCTCGGGCTTGGCAATATCGGCCCTCATGCAGCGCTGCCGGTGATGGAAGGGAAAGCGGTGCTGTTCAAGGAATTCGCAGGTGTTGATGCTTTTCCAATCTGCTTGGACACGACAGATGCGGAGACAATCATCCAAACCGTTAAACTGCTGGAGCCCGGTTTTGGCGGCGTCAATTTGGAAGACATTTCAGCGCCAACCTGTTTTATCGTCGAGCAGCGTTTAAAAGAAGAAATGGGCATCCCGGTATTTCACGACGATCAGCATGGAACGGCCGTCGTGACGCTTGCCGGATTGATCAATTCCTTGAAGCTGGTAGGCAAAAATGTCGACGAAGTGAAAGTGGTCGTCAACGGCGCAGGAGCTGCAGGGATTGCAGTCGTCAAGCTGTTGAGCAAGTATGGTTTCAGCCAATTGATCATGTGTGATACGAAAGGCGCGATTTTTAAAGGGCGTTCCTACGGAATGAACCCGTTCAAGGAAGAGGTCGCAGAAATGACCAATTATGGACGTTCTGAAGGCAAACTTGGAGAGGTTATCAAAGGGGCGGACGTCTTTATCGGCGTATCGGCAGAGGGAGCTTTGAGCGAAGAAATGGTGGCGTCGATGAATGCTGAACCGATCATTTTTGCGATGGCGAACCCGAATCCGGAGATTCTGCCCCACGCGGCAAAACGTGCAGGGGCTCGCATTGTAGGCACGGGGCGATCCGACTTCCCGAACCAAGTCAATAACGTTCTGGCGTTCCCAGGCATCTTCCGGGGTGCACTGGACGTCCGCGCCACTGAAATCAATGATGCGATGAAAATTGCGGCAGTGGAAGCGATTGCCGGGCTGTTGGAATTTCACGAACTCCACGACGAATACGTCATTCCAGCGCCATTCGACCTGCGCGTTGCGCCTGCAGTAGCAGCCGCAGTAGCGCAAGCGGCGATTGATACGGGAGTGGCTAAGCGGCCAATTGGCACGAATGCCTCCGCTGCACAGGAAGCTCTTTCAGGAAAAAGTATATAATAGAAGAAAGCCGCCCATTCATCTTTTAGAATGGGCGGCTTTTTTCTGGAATTTTGGATTGCATCAGCATGTGTGAATTTATTTCACCAGCTCAGGAGTCTTTGTTGCGCGTCGGACTTTTTGCAGAGCCTGTTCGAGGTCTTCCAGCAAGTCGTCACGGTTTTCAAGGCCGACCGATAACCGCAGGACGCCGTCTGTGATGCCGCGCTTTTCGCGGTATTCTTTCGGCATTGACGCATGGGACATCGTCGCCGGATACGAAAGGATGGTTTCGACGGCGCCTAAACTTACCGCGAAAACCGGAATTTCGAGGCTTTCCACAAAAATGCGTGCGGCATCTTTGTCCTTCAGGCGCAGCGATACGACTGCGCCTGCATCGCGTGCCTGGCGCTCATGGATCGGATTGCCGGGATGGAACGTGAATCCGGGATAATAGACTTCTTCCACGGCGGGATGGCTATGCAGATATTCCGCAATGACACGAGCGGAAGCAGATGATTGCTTCAAGCGTGCGCCAAGCGTTTTGATGCCTTGGATCAAAGTATAAGAATCGTGTGCTCCTAAAACCGAACCGAAGGTATTTTGAATAAAACCAAGGCGATCCGCCAATTCCGGATCTTTGACGACTGCGAGCCCTGCGATAATGTCACTATGGCCTGAAAGGAATTTCGTCGCACTGTGCAAGACGACGTCTGCCCCCAAAGCAAGCGGGTTCTGATACAGCGGCGTCATGAATGTATTGTCGACGAATGTCAGGCAGCCATTGGCTTTTGCTAATTTAGCTGCAATTTCAATGTCGGTGATATTCATGACCGGATTGGAAGGTGTTTCAATGTATACGACTTTCGTATTGGGCTTGATTGCTGCGGCCATTTCGCTGAGGTCAGTCATGTCGACAAAGCTGTAGGAAATGCCGAATTTGGTAAGCACTTCCGTTACAAAACGGTAAGTGCCGCCGTAGACATCTTCCGATACAAGGACGTGATCGCCAGCCGACAGCAGCATGAATGCGGAGGAAATGGCAGCCATGCCGGAAGCGAAAGCGAATCCGCGTGTACCGCCTTCGAGTTTGGCAATGGTTTCTTCCAGTTTTAACCGTGTAGGGTTCCCGGAGCGGCTGTAATCGAACGGTCCGAATTCGTCAAAACTTGGCTGATGGTAGGTGGAAGACAAATGAATCGGAACATTGACCGCTCCGGTTTCTTTGTCGACGCCGGCAGCGTGGATGAATTGGGTTTCCAAATGTGTCATAGATGAAGGACCTCCTTGTCCAGTTTTGCGAATGCTTGCGTCAGATCGGCTGTCAGGTCTTCACTTTCTTCGATGCCAACGGAAAAGCGCAGCAGGCGGTCGCAAATTCCGCGGCGCGTCCGCTCTTCATAAGGGATATCGGCGTGCGTCTGGGTGGCAGGATAAGTGATGAAACTTTCCACACCACCGAGGCTTTCAGCGAACGTGATCAGTTCCAGGTTTTCCAGAAACGGCCCGACTAATGCGGCGTCTTGCAAGCGGAATGACAGCATGCCGCCTTTGCCGGGATACAGGACATCCGTAACTGAAGGATGATGTTCCAGAAATGCGGCAGCTTCGCGTGCATTTTTTTCGTGCTGTTTCATGCGAAGCGGCAGCGTCTTCAAGCCGCGGATCAACAGCCAGGAATCGAACGGCGACAACACTGCGCCAGCTGAGTTGTGGAGTACGCCCAATTTCTCGCAAAGCGCTTCGCCTTTAGCGGCAACCAGGCCGCCGAGCACGTCATTGTGGCCGCCGATGTACTTTGTCGCGCTGTGCAAGACGATATCTGCGCCTAATGCGATCGGCTGTTGAAGATAAGGCGTTAAGAAGGTGTTGTCGGCAATGAGCAGCAAATCATGTTTTTTAGCCAGTTTTCCGTAAGCGGCAAGGTCGATTTCCTGCATCAATGGATTAGTCGGCGTCTCGATGAACAACGCTTTCGTTTTATCGGTGATCAAGCTTTCAGTATGGCTGACGTCATGGAAATCTGCGTAGACGGTGCGGATATTGTAAATTTCCGAATAATGCTGGAGCAGGCGATAAGTGCCGCCATAAATATCTTCAGGCACCAATAATTCGTCTTCCGGCCGGAACAGCGACAGCACCAGCTGGATTGCCGCCATTCCGGAACTACAGGCAAAGCCGGCATCCGCACCTTCAAGAGCGGCGATGCCTTCTTCCAGCACGGAACGCGTCGGATTTTTCGTGCGCGTATAATCATAGCCGGTCGATTTGCCGAGCCCTTCGTGTTCATACGCAGTCGATAAATAAATGGGGGTGCTGACAGCGCCTGTCGTTTTATCTGTTTTATTGCCTAATTGCACTAATTGGGTTTCAATGCCGAATTTTGTCATGGGAATCATCCTTTCAAAATGAAAAAACAGGGGCTTTCTTCTCGAATAAAGAAGAAAGCCCCTGTTTGGGAACAAATTCTTCTCATCTTCTAAGCCGAAGCCTATTGGAATTAGCACCGTAGCCAAAAGGCTGGTTGCTGAGACTTCACAGGGCCAAATCCCTCCGTCTCTCTAGATAAGAAATAAATTATGAAATTTTATGTGTGTTATTTGGATAAAGATTACTTTAATACACTAGAGCAAATATTACAAGAGAAAAGTGGAAATTGTTAAAAAACTAACAGCCAGCAGGCAGAAATAAAGGAACTGAAAGTGCACAGCTTTTCGAAGAAGCTTTGTATTGCTGTTAATTCGTATGTCGAAAGGGTATACTATACAGTAGAATTTAGCGGAAAGGGGCTTTTCGATGTATATTGTAACGTCCACTGTAACGGTGCCGGAAGAGAAAACAGATGATTTGATCGCCATTTACCAGCAACGGTCCCGCCGTGTGGATAAGGCTGAAGGATTTGTTTCTTTCCGGCTGATTCAGAATACGAAAAAATTGAACGAATTGACGGTGCATCTTGAATGGGCATCGAAAGAAGCATATCTCCAATGGGTGAGAAGCGACGAGTTCAAGGAAATCCATGAGCTTGAAAAGCATTACCCGGACCAGCAATTGGCAGGCATAGCGCCGAAAGTCCGCCAATACGAAGTGGTGGCCGAATGAACCGGGATGTAAAAATACAAATTGCTTCGAATACGGCTAAAAGCATCTACGAAGCGTATCCGAACTTATGGGAAAGATTCGGGGAGCGCGGCTTTTTGCGCACCGAAGAAGATAATATGCATCATCTTGATCATCTGGAAACTGCGTTCGAACTGCAGGACCAACAGGTTTTCATTGATTACAGCAAATGGCTTGAAACGGTGTTGACAAGCCGCAACGTTGAAACAGCTTTGATTGTCGATAATTTTGAACGGCTCATCAATGTTTTGCCCGGAAATGTGAATGCCAAAGAGGAAGAGTTTATGATTGCGTGCTTAGCGTGTGCAAATAAAGAGCTTTCCGCCCGGTAACCTTAAGGAGGTGGAATCTATGATTCATCCAGTGCAATTAGCGGAATTATTTCTAGAGGGCAATGATCGGGACGCTATCGGACATATCCGTACATTCCTGAAAACCCATAGCCAAAAAGATTTATATGATCAATTGCTGACGCCGGCGATGTACCATGTCGGCGAGCTGTGGGAAAATAATGAGATAACCGTTGCCGATGAACATTTAGCAACGGCGATCTGCGATTTCGTCGTAACTGCGGTTGAAAATCGTGGCCAGGCCGAAGTAGGCGAGGCGCGGAAAGTGATGGTGCTCGGACCTGAAGGCGAAGACCATTATATCGGTTTGAAGATGGTTTCTAGCTTGTTCAGGGAAAATGGCTGGTCAGTCAAATACCTGGGGCCGAACATGCCGCTCAGCCACGCTGTCGAAGCGGCAACTCGCTGGCAGCCGGATGTTATCGCGTTATCCGCAGCACTTGTCTACAGATTGCCGACGATTAAAGCGTATATCAAGGAATTTCTTGCACTTGAACCGGCGCCGACGGTCGTATTTGGCGGCAGAGCAGTGTCAAAAGCCAATATGGCTGCGCTGCATGAACAAGGTGCAATTGTCATTAAAGATTTAGACCAGTTGGAACGCTGGCTGACGATGGGAGAGGAACCGCAAGATGAATACGGGATATCAATTTGACGGTTTGCCACTCCCGGCGATTCAATTGAACAATAGCCTTTCCGTAATAAGCTGCTCGCAAGAGGCAAGCAGCTTATTCGGAGATTTCACCGCCTTAAGAGACATTGTCGATGAAGGCAGCCTGAAAAAAGCAGGGAATTTGTTGAAGCCTCAAAAGACACCGATTAAATTCGAATTGAATTTCGTGACAAAAGACTTAGAATTGATTTTGGCTGATGTTTATGGGAAATGGGACAGCGACTTCAGTTTATCTGTCATCATTGTTCCGAAGATGGATGAAATGTCTGGTGTTTCAACTCAGCTGCGCCTTTTGCAGAATCGGCTCCGTGAAACGGATTATGATTTATTCCAGGAAAAGGAGCTGACGCTCAAGCTTTTGGAGCGGGTACGCCTTCTTTCTGCGCCATGCATCCAATTGAACCAACAGCAAGTGCTGATTCCGCTGTTCGGCGATCTGACAAAGGCGAAAGTGATTGCCATCAGGGATCCGCTGCTTGAAAGCATCCATAATTTCAAAGCGGAAACGGTGCTGGTCGATTTTACAGCAGTCGACCGGATAGATGAGAAAGGGCTCGATGAATGGGAAGCGTTGCTCCAATCCTTAAAAGTGATGGGCAAAGAATGCATCATTACAGGATTGAAGCCCGAGCACGCGAAAAGCTTGCACTTGATGAACTCACGGCTGACGATGCGTTTTTCAGCGTCGCTGCTGGGTGTGCTCTCGGGTAATAGATAAAACCGGCTCCTGGAAAGAGGCCGGTTTCAGACTGTAGACAAAGTCTACTCAAAATGAATAACTGTGTAGAGTCCAACCGGTCTAGCCACTTCGCTTTCCGTGGGCTCAGCTTCAGCCTCCTCGTCACTGACGTTCCTGCGGGGTCTTCAGCCTTCGCTGTCCCACAGGAGTCTTCGTGGCTAGCCCGGTTGTCAGCATGTAGCTCTAATTGAAGAGAGTAACCAACTCATTCATTTTTCGTAAGCATTCTCTCAAGGATTCGGAGCACAATGCGGCGACTCCTGCGGAAGAGCGGAGTGATGAGACCCCGCAGGAGCTTGCGACGAGGAGGCTCAGCGCTTCGTCCGCGGAAAGCGTCCGCATGGAGTGCAGAATCCGGTATACCTAAGATGAAATGACTTTTAATTCTTTAAAAATATAAAAATTCATTTGTCTATTTCCTGAAACCGGCTCCTAAAAAAAGGGCCGGTTTTTCTATGCGCTGAGCAGGAACTGTGAAGAAAAAGGCAAGTACCGCTACACTTGTAAAAGTGAGGAGTGATGAACAATGGCAAATAAAAAATTTGAAAACATCCCGTTGGGCGTGCTGGACTTGGCACCTATCAATAAAGGCAGCGATGCGGCTCAATCATTCAAGAACAGCGTCCGTTTGGCGCAGCATGTAGAGGAATTAGGCTTCAGCAGGCTGTGGCTGGCTGAGCACCACAATATGCCAGGCATCGGCAGTTCAGCGACATCGGTGCTTATTGGCCATATTGCGGGGCAAACGGAGCGCATCCGTGTCGGTTCAGGAGGCGTCATGCTGCCGAACCATGCGCCGCTTGTCATTGCCGAGCAATTCGGTACGCTTGAATCGTTGTATCCTGGCCGCATCGACCTTGGATTAGGGCGTGCGCCAGGGAGTGACCAGGCGACAGCTTATGCGCTGCGCCGTACCTTGCACAGCAGCGGCGATGAGTTTCCGCAGCAAGTAGAAGAGCTGCAAAATTATTTTTCTGAAAATCCAAAAGGCAGCGTCCGCGCTTTCCCAGGAACCGGGTTGGACGTGCCGCTGTGGCTGCTCGGTTCGAGTGGATTCAGTGCGCAGCTGGCAGCAATAAAAGGCTTGCCGTTTTCTTTTGCCAGCCATTTTGCACCGGATTATACGATGCAGGCATTGCAGCTTTACCACCAGAATTTCAAACCATCCGCCGCATTGAAGGAGCCGTATGCCATGGTTGGCGTCAATGTTATTGCAGCGGATACGCAAGAACGGGCTGAATGGCTGGCAACATCCAGCCAGCAGCAGATGTTTGCGCTGATGAGAGGCATGCCGACCCATTTCCAGCCGCCGATCGATGACCTGGAAGCGGTTTGGTCTCCGCGTGAAATTTCCATCTTCAAAGAAAAACTGGCTTCTGAGTCGATGATTGTCGGCACACCGGATGTGGTACGCGAAAAGTTGCGGAACTTCATCCTGAAGACCCGGGCAAACGAAGTCATCGTCAATTCCCAAATTTTCCACCTGGAAGACCGGCTGCGTTCTTACAGCATTGTCGGCGATATGATGGATTAAATACGATGTCCCTGCTAAAGCAATCGCTTTAGCAGGGATTTTTTTGCACAAAATAAAAACACCGCCAAGTTTTGGCGGTGCTGCAAGCGCAAGTTATTGGAGCCGTTTAGCTTGCTGCGCTTCATTTTTGATTTCTTTTGGTGCGTCGTCATCCTTCGCGTTGGAATAGTCTGGTGCTCCTTCGCCGATCATGTTCTGGGCAGCATTATAATCTTCTTCGATTTCACGCGGAGTTTCCTGCGGATCGATTCTGATTTTTGCCATGGAAAAGACCTCCTTTCCGCTGATGTGTAAGTGATTGCCAGTGAAGGAAGGTGGACGTCTATATGCTTTTATTATACTGATTATTCCGTTAACAATAAAGCTTCAATGCTTAGGTTGAAAAAAATCCGCCAGAGCTGTGGCTCTGGCGGATTCTAATTATTGCTGTTTGGTTGCTTCGGCATTCAACAGGATGCTCTCGAAATAGACAGCAGGAGAACTTTCCTGCCATTCCTCTGCTATCGCTTCAGCGGTATCAGGAGATGCGCTATAAGCCATTTCTGTGCGCAAGTCATCAGTGAGGGGAATCTTCATCATCGGACCTTGCGGCGTCAGCCAGTTCAGCCGTTCGCGTGGATTTTGAGCGGCATGCGAGATCCACGCCTCCTCGTCTTGCGGCGTGCTGAAAAAGGGTTGCGGCGACAACATGAACCAGCTCTCAGCCTGATGCTTCGGCGGAAGCCAGAAGTTTTTCAGGAGTTTTCCTTCTTCGATTGTGAATTCCGCTATTTCATGGCGCAATTCTTTGACCGGATCGCCATTCCCAAGCTTCAGATTCCGCGAAACGTAAATATTGCCTTGCAGGATTTCAGTAGAGTCCATAGCGATGATGCCATATGGACGGGAAGTCGGGTCGTTGCCGTATTCCGGATCTGTTGTGCGCATGACAGGTTCGGTGTTCCAAGAACGCACATCTGGATCTCCAATGCCTGCTGTATTCATAGAGACGACGAATGGCAGCCAGCTTGTGTTTTCAAGATGATCGAAAACAATCGTGGTGCCATTGTCCAATTGGCGCTCTGTCAGCGTATAGCTGCCGAGCGGCAAGCTGAAGAGGGTAATATTGCGCTTGCCGTCTGCGTCCGGTTCTGCCAGCGTAAAGAAAGCGGGTTTTTCAATTTCCAGCTTTATATCGCCTTGCGAATAGATTTCTGTTGTATTGGTCATGAACATCATTCCGGTGAACATGATGAGCACCATGAAAAATGCGACTGCAAATAAAACAATGATTTTCCTTAACATTCGGGGGACACCTCAATTTTTTTCTTCATCGTTGATTATAGCATGGCTGCATGGGGAGCTGAGGCGGGAAATGGCAAGGGGATATGAACAAATCGACAAAAAAAGATGCCCCGGAAGGCATCTTTTCATAAAACTTTTTCTAAAAAATCACGGGCACGCTCGGTTTTCGGTGATGCGAAGAATTCCAGCGGCTTGCCTTCTTCAACGAGGATGCCATGATCCAGGAACAGCACGCGGTCGGCGACTTCCCGTGCAAAGCCCATTTCGTGCGTAACAACCGCCATCGTCATGCCGGATTTCGCCAAATCTTTCATAACGTCAAGCACTTCTTTGACCATTTCCGGATCAAGTGCGGAAGTCGGTTCATCAAACAGCATCAATTCTGGTTCCATTGCAAGCGCACGGGCGATTGCGACACGCTGTTTCTGGCCGCCGGAGAGGCTGCTCGGATAAGCTTTTTCTTTCTCAGCTAAGCCGACGCGCAGCAATAATGCGCGCGCTTTTTCTTCGGCAAGTGATTTGCTCTCGCCTTTCACTTTCATCGGGGCGTAAGTCAGGTTTTCAAGCACCGTCAAATGAGGAAATAGATGGAAATGCTGGAACACCATCCCGATTCCTTGGCGGATTTTCTGGACGTCCTTTTTCGGTCCTGTCAGATCTTGGCCATTGATGATCACTTTTCCGGATGTAGGGATCTCCAGCATGTTCAAGCAGCGCAGAAACGTCGATTTACCCGAGCCGGAAGGGCCGATGATGGAAACCACTTCACCTTTTTTGATGTCGGTACTGATGTCTGTCAGCACTTCGTTGGAGCCGAATTTCTTGTATAAATGTTCCACTTTAATCACTTTGCTTCAGCCTCCGTTCAAACATTCTGCCAAGTACGGTCAATCCCATGACCAGGCACCAGTAAATCAAGCCGACAAACAGCAGCGGTTCGAAGTTGCGGAACAGATCGGAGCCGACCACTTGTGCGCGGCGCATCAAATCGAGATAGCCGATTGTCGAAACAATCGCAGATTCTTTCGTCAATGTGATGAATTCGTTCATCAAAGCCGGCAGGATGTTTTTCAATGCCTGCGGCAGGATAATGTCTTTCATCATCGCGCGGTAGGGGATGCCGAGCGCTTGCGCAGCTTCCATCTGCCCTTTGTCGACCGCTTGGATGCCGGCGCGGATAATTTCAGAAATATAAGCCGACGAGTTCAGGCCGAATGCCAAAATCGCAGATAAGAAAGGCGAAATGTCATAGCCGGTCAGCTGTGGAATCGAGTAGTAGATGATCATCAATTGCAAAATCAGCGGCGTGCCGCGGAATATCGATGTATACGCGTCTGCGAACCAGCGCAGCGGTTTGATGGAGCCGATTTTGAACAATGCCAAAATCGTTCCCAGAATCGAACCAAGGATGATTGCGACGATGACGAATTTTAAGGTGACCCAAATCCCTTCTAAGATAAAAGGAATATAAGGAACCATTTGTGAAAAGTCCAAGTTCATAAGTTACAACTCTTTTCTGTTGGAAATTCATCCCGCAAAAGGGGATGTCCTAATAAATAGTGAGCGGCGGACTAGGCCCGCCGCTCAAAAGAATGTCTTTATTCTTCAATCTTCCATTTTTTCTTCAATTCTTCCATTTCGCCGCTTTCTTCCATTTCAGCGAGGACAGCGTTGACTTCTTCTACCAATTCGCTGCCTTTCGGGAAGGCCACAGCCATCCCTGGTGAAGAAGTTGTCGGATCATCGAATGCGCCCAAGTCCTGCGCTTCGATATAGCCTTTTGCCACTTCTTTGTCCATATAGGCTGCATCGATGCGGCCGGACAGGATTTCCTGGATCAATGCGCCTGAATCATCCAGCGCTTTCAACTCGAAATTGATGCCTTCTTCTTCAATAATGGCGTTAGCGCCTTCTTCCTGGATTGTTCCAAGCTGAACGCCGACTTTTTTGCCTTCGAGGTCTTCAAGCGTTTTTACGTCAGAATCTTTCGGGGTTACGAACATTTCTCCTGAGAAGTGGTATTCTGTCGAGAAATCAACGTTTTCTTTGCGGGCGTCTGTGGCGGACATGCCGGCAATGACCATGTCAACGCGGTCGTTCTGCAATGCGCCGATCAAACCGTCGAATTTCATGTCCGTAATTTTCAATTCATAGCCCATTTCTTCCGCGATGCGGTTAGCCATATCGATGTCGAATCCAACGAATTCACCGGATGCATCGCGTGATTCGAATGGCGGGAATTCAGCTGAAGTTCCCATTTCCAGGACTTTGTCTTCTTCGGACTCGCCTGAACCGCCGGATTCTGGAGTGTCGCTGCCGCAAGCTCCAAGAAGCAAAGCGGATGATGCAAATAAAACAGCCAATGTGTGTTTTTTAGTGATATTCAATGTTGGTTCCCCCTGTATAAATATATTTGGATAAATATTCATCTGTATGCATTTTAACAAATATCAGGGAATTTGCAAAGTTTTATTTTTAAAGAGGGCGACAGGTTTAGGATTTTCGGATTCTGGCGTATAATGGCGGAGAATGGAGGGGGATTATGAAAAAACTATTGCTTACAGGATTCGAACCGTTTCTGGCTTTTACCGTCAATCCGACGATGCGGATCGTTACAGAACTGGATGGACAGGAAATCGGCGGCTTTTCGATTGTCAGCAAAGTGATGCCAGTCGATTTTAATTCGTCGGGCCAGCATTTATTGTCATACATCGAAGAAGTCGAGCCGGACGCTGTCATTTCACTGGGGCTTGCAGCGGGCCGCTATAAAATCACACCCGAACGCATTGCCATCAATGTTAAAGACGGTGAGCCGGATAATGAGGGGCACAAGCCGGTGGACGAACCGATCAGGGAAAGCGGCAAGCCGGCATACCTCACGACCTTGCCGGCAAGGCAGATGGTTGACCGGCTCCAAAGCGAAGGGCTGCCAGCGGACATTTCCAATACAGCTGGCGCTTACTTATGCAATAACGTCATGTACGAAGGCTTGCATTACGCGGAAACGATGAAACCGGACATGCGCACGGGGTTTATCCACATTCCGGCTTCGCATGAACTTGGAATCGAACACGGCAAAATCCCTAGCTGGTCCCACGCTGACCTCGTCCGGGGCATAAAAGTCTGCATCGAAGTGTTAGGGGAACAATAAAAAGCAGCCGTCTATGGCAGACGGCTGCTTTTTACTCGAACATATTAACCTGCAATCGCTTCGTTCAGTTCGATCAGCGTGCCGGCGGGATCTCTGAAATGTGCAACTTTGCCGCCCTGGCCGCCTTGGACTGTCGGGGAAGTGATGAATTTCACAGAATGCCTTAATCTTTCGTAAGCGGCTTCTGTGTTTTCGACTTCAAAAATGACGGTTCCCAATGAGTCTGATGAAACCAGGGAATCTGGAGTTGGCACGATAAGGCTCCTTTCGGCCAATTCCACCGTACAGTGATTGAATTGCAGGTCCGCGGCTGCGGAATTCTCGTCGCCGGACTTCACGTCAAAGCCCAAGACATCGCGGTAAAAAAGAAAGCATTCTTTATAATTATCCACCAACAGGCGGGTGTGTGTCAGTTCCATAAAATTTCCTCCTGCAGATTAGATGATTTCCCAGTGGCGCTGCTCTGCAACAACCCGCAAACGCGGTTCCGGCCGCACTGCGACAGGATTGCCCACAAGCTCAAGCACAGGCAAATCGGAATGGCTGTCTCCATATGCGGAGCTGTTCGCCCAATCGACTTCTTCGCCTGCCAGGGCCTGTTTGATTTTTTCGGTTTTCAACGGGCCTTGGATATGTGAAATCTTGGCGCGGTGGTCAAGGATATTTTTTGCATAAGGAATTTCCGTGCCGATGATGGTGCGGATCGGCAGATTTTCCGTCACGGCATGCAGGAGCGGAGTGAAAGCACCCGACACGAGCATGATGTAATCGCCGTTCTGCACATGGCGCTTCAGCCGCTCGACGACTTCCGGATTGAAATCGCCATGCATGCGGTCAGCGATTTCGCGGAAATAAGTTTCCAGCTCATGTTGCGTAAAGCTTTCCAGGGCAGCCAAATAGGCCTGCACCGAACGTTCCCGCATTTTTGGGACCGACACGAGCTTCAGTTTCGAGCCGATATAAGGCGGCATGATGGCACGGTAAAACTGGCGGTAGCGCTTGCTGTGGAGAGGGTGGTTCTTCAGGTGCTCCATCATCAGCCCGAAAGTTTCTTTGGAATAAAGTGTTCCATCAAAATCGAAAATCGCAACGCGCATGGCATTCACTCCGGTTCATTAATTTTTTCCTTTCCCCATCATAACGGAAAGGCGCGGTCTCGGCTAGGGCAGGTTTATCCAGCTGGACGCCAGGGGTATAGGAAAAGAAATTATGCGGGAGGGTTTAATTATGGACATACAGCGCATTACAGTGGGATACGTTGAATTGACAGAACCGGAATCGGAACAGCTTTTCAATAAAGTGAAAAAAGACAAAGGCATCGACAGCTACGATGGATTGCAGGACTTGATGGAGGATTTCGATTCGCGCGTCATTGAACCTGCAGCGGTTATTGCAGACGATGAGTCCGGAAAAAGCAGCAAAGGAACGCGTTTTATCGAGGTATTCAATACGGTTAAAGACGATACCGTCTACCGCATCAAATCCTCCGACCAAACATGAAAATGAAAGATGGCAAGGCATTCCAGTGAGAACTGGGATGCCTTTTTCAGTGGGGGATTTTAAGTATTATTCTTCTGCGAAACGAAATACTGTCCCATCACTCGCCAATACGATCCGCTAGCATCGTAATACTGTCCTAATAATGACAAATACTGTCCCAGCAGCAACAAATACTGTCCGCAAGCAAAAAAGGCGCCCTCGAAAGGACGCCCCGGAAAACTCTATTCGTCTTTATTGGCGCTGCAGCGTTCACATTCGTAGTTGATCGATTCCCGCTGCTCTTTGATTTCACAACCGCATTCCTGGCATTCTTTTTTAGGGCGCATTCCGTACGTCTGCATGTTTTTCATAGTGATCTCCTCCAATTAGGTTAGTTTAGTAGTTGATACCCTGGCAGCGTCAAAAACTCGGCAAAATCACTTTGCAATGTGAGTTGAGTAAACAACTCGCGCGCTTCTTCAAAATGTCCGGATCGGTATTTCTCATCACCAACGGCTTCCCGGATCTTGCGATCTTCCTGTTCCGTTATTTCGTGGAATAAACTCACGGTGATTTTTCGGCCATCGTCGAGAACGCCTCTCGGATGGCGGATCCATTGCCAGACCTGGGAGCGGGAGATTTCGGCTGTGGCCGCGTCTTCCATCAAATTATTGATGGGAGCAGCACCGTTGCCGGACAGCCAGGATGCGATGTATTGGATGCCTACGGATATATTGGAGCGCAGGCCGTCTTCTGTAATGGTGCCTGCTGGAACTTCGAGCAGGTCTTTAGCCGTGACGTTGACGTCTTCCCGCTGTTTGTCAATTTGGTTGGGCGCCGGCATATGCGCGTCGAATTCTTCCATTGCCACGGCAACCATTCCTGGATGCGCGACCCAAGTGCCATCGTGGCCGTCAATCGCTTCGCGGCGCTTGTCTTCACGCACTTTTTGGAATGCGGCCTCGTTGGCTTCGGGATCGCCTTTGACCGGAATCTGTGCCGCCATCCCGCCAAGAGCTGGAGCTCCGCGCCTATGGCAAGTCTTGATGCAAAGCTGCGTATAAGCCCGCATAAATGGCACGGTCATGGTGACTTGTGACCGGTCAGGGAAGAGGTATTCTGGCCGGTTGCGCATGCGCTTGATGACACTGAAAATATAATCCCAGCGGCCGCAGTTCAGGCCGGCTGAATGATCGCGCAGTTCGTAAAGGATTTCATCCATTTCAAATGCCGCAAGAATGGTCTCAATCAGCACCGTCGCCCGGATCGTGCCTTGAGGGATGCCGATTTCGTTCTGCGCGAAAACAAAGACATCATTCCAAAGACGCGCTTCCAGATGGCTTTCGAGCTTTGGAAGGTAGAAGTAAGACCCTGTCCCGCGCTCGATCAATTCTTTGGCATTGTGGAAAAAGTAAAGGCCGAAGTCGACCAGGCTGCCCGAAATCGGCTTGCCGTCGATTTGAATGTTCTTCTCCAGCAGATGCCATCCGCGTGGCCGTACCATGAGCACAGCCGTCTCGGGATTGAGCTTATAGGCCTTGCCCGTATCCGGTGCTTCAAAGTCGATTTTGCGCCTGACCGCATCAGCCAAGTTCACTTGGCCATCGATAACATTGAACCAGTTCGGCGCTGTCGCGTCTTCAAGGTCTGCCATGAACATCTTCGCACCGGAATTCAAGGCGTTGATGAGCATTTTGCGGTTGGTTGGACCGGTGATTTCAACGCGCCGGTCCTGCATGTCAGCAGGCAATGGCGCAATCGTCCAATTACCCTCACGGATATGTTTCGTTTCGGGCAGGAAATCGAGCGGCTTTCCGGCATCGATTTCCTGCTGGCGAAGCTGCCGCCGTTCCAGCAGCTCTTCGCGGCGCGGATTAAACTGCACATGCAGTTTTTCAATGAACTCCAAGGCTTCGGGCGTCAAGATCTTGTCCATCTGCGGGACTGGCCCGCCTGTGATTAGAATCGTCGATTTTGTCAGCAAAGGGATCATCCTCTCATTTCGCCGCTGTGAATTGGGCTGCTTCTGTAGAACCGCTCATGGCCGTTGTCGAGCTTGTGCCGCCGGAAATAACCTGCGACACTTCGTCGAAGTAGCCGGTGCCGACTTCACGCTGGTGTCGAGTTGCCGTATAGCCTTTTGCTTCATTGGCGAACTCGGCCTGCTGCAGTTTCGAGTATGCGGCCATGCCATGGTCTTTGTAATCGTGCGCCAGTTCGAACATGCTGTGGTTCAAAGCATGGAAGCCTGCAAGCGTAACGAACTGGAATTTATAGCCCATCTTGCCAAGTTCGACTTGGAATTTCGCGATGGTTTCTTTATCAAGCTTCGCTTCCCAGTTGAATGAAGGCGAGCAATTGTAAGCAAGCAGCTTGCCAGGGAACTCGGCATGGATCGCGTCCGCAAATTGCTGAGCTTCTTCCAAGTTCGGATGCGAGGTTTCACACCACACCAAGTCTGCGTACGGCGCGTAAGCCAAACCGCGCGAGATGGCCTGGTCGATGCCGGCGTTTGTCCGGTAGAAGCCTTCTGGCGTCCGTTCGCCGGTGATAAATTGATGGTCGCGCGGATCGATATCGCTTGTGATCAAGTCAGCCGCGTCTGCATCAGTGCGGGCGATAATCAATGTCGAAACGCCAAGCACATCAGCTGCCAAGCGGGCAGATACAAGGTTTCTTACCGCATTTTGCGTCGGCAGCAAGACTTTGCCGCCCAAGTGGCCGCATTTTTTTTCCGAAGCGAGCTGATCTTCAAAGTGGACGCCGGCAGCGCCAGCTTCGATCATCGATTTCATCAATTCGAAGACATTCAGCGGTCCGCCGAATCCAGCTTCCGCATCCGCGACAATCGGTGCATACCAGTCAAAGCCTTCCGTATTTTCAACGCTGTCGATCTGGTCTGCACGCTGCAATGCGCGGTTGATCTTTTTCACTACGTCCGGCACGGAATTGACGGGATATAAACTTTGGTCCGGGTACATCTGGCCAGCGGAGTTGGCATCCGCCGCTACTTGCCAGCCGCTCAAGTAAATGGCTTGCAAGCCTGCTTTCACTTGCTGCACGGCCTGGTTGCCGGTCAATGCGCCAAGTGCGTTGACGAAATCCATTTCATGGATTGACTTGAAGAGGCGTTCAGCGCCTTTTTTCGCCAGTGTATGTTCAATGAGCACCGAACCGCGCAGCTTCACGACTTCCTCTGCCGTATAGGGGCGTTCAATGCCGTTCCATCTGCTGTCCTGCTCCCAGCTCTTTTTCAGTTCCTGTGCTTGCTGTTGTTTGTTCGCCATATCCAATCCATCCCTTTCGACTAAAAGTTTTTATTAACTGTATTAATACAGTTGTTGTTGATGTATATTAATATATAACAGAATAGTTTGACTGTCTTGAAAATTGGATAAAAGCGGATATGCAGCGACGAAAGCGGGGTTTTCACGATAAAAGCAGGCGGAAGGGGATCGGAAGGATGGAAAACAAAATATTGGAGCAGATGGGTTCGATTATTGGCGACTGGGTGCCGAAAGAGGCGTCAATCGCGATTGCGGCAGAAGGTTGTTATATCTACTATAAAGCGGGCGCCTATGACCTGAGGATTACGGAAGGGCAACCGGTCATAGCAGGAAGCATAGCGGCGCGGACCGGCAAGGAACAGCGGCGTGTCGAGATGCTGGTGGAAGAGTCGGTGCTTGGCACAGCGTATTATGGAATCGGCTATCCTGTTGAAATAGATGGCAAAAACGGTGTTGTCGTCATCATTCTGCCGCCAGATTTTGCTGTACGGAGATTGCAGCCATTGAAATTCCTGACAGGAAAACTGGAAGAAGCGTGGCGGCCGGTTTCGGTGGAGCGTGTTTCTCACATTGAAAGCAGCCAGAAGAAAACGTGGTTCTATACAGAAGATGACACTTATTGTTCGATTCATACCTTGAAAAACCTGCGCAATCAATTGCCGGACTTTTTCCTGCCAATCCACCGCGCTTATATTGTAAACATCCATCATATAGAAGAGATCACCCGCGATATGGCTTCGAACTACCAGCTGACGATGAAAGACGGCTCCGTCCTGCCTGTCAGCCAAAACTACGCGGCAAGCGTCAGAGGGAGGCTCGGATTTTAAGTGGACAAAGTTACAACCGACGCGATTAATAAAACCTTCCATAGGGTAAAGTCCCTATAAATGAAAGGGGCTGGCGCGTAATGGCGAATGAACAATTTTTCCATTTTGAAGACGATGGCGCAATACCGAACAATCCGGCGCTGAATGTTTTATTCTACCCCGCTGCATTCAAAGAAAATCCCCAGGAAATCGAAGAGGTGTTCAACCGCCATAATTGGCTCAATAGTTGGAGGGGCGGGGTTTTCGATTACCACCATTACCACAGCAACACGCATGAAGCGCTCGGGGTCAGCGCAGGTTCAGCGACCTTGCAGCTTGGCGGAGAGCAGGGCGAACAAGTGAAAGTGAAAGCCGGCGATGTCGTCGTGCTGCCTGCAGGCACTGGGCATAAAAAGATCGAAGCGTCTGCTGACTTTGAAGTCATCGGAGCTTATCCGAACGGCGTCAGCTATAATTTGAAGACCGGCGCCCCCGAAGAAAGGCCATACGTGCTTGAAGATATCCAAAACACGCCGCTGCCGCAGACCGATCCCGTTTTCGGCAAGAACGGCCCGCTGCAAGATCAATGGAAATAGGAAATCCCGAACCGCAAAAGCGGTTCGGGATTTTTTTAGGTGGCGGGTTCGACAGGGACACCATCGAATGCCGACTGATAGATTTTGCGGATATCCGATTCTTCGAGCGGCAGCGGGCTTCTGGCAAGAATCCGTTTTTGCTTGACGCCATCCGCTGTCAAACTGTCGAGCGCAGACTCCGGCACATCGAAACCGGACAAGGTCGAGGGGATGCCTACGTCTTCAACAATGCGCTTCAACTCATCGACGCATTTATAGGACGCTTCTTCTTCGGACAAGAAACTTGGGTTGCCGCCAAGCGCTTCAAGGATATCCGCCATGCGTTTCGGACAGCTCTTGCGGATATAGCTCATGACGTAAGGCAGCAGAACGGCATTGGAATCGCCATGGGGAATGTGGAACTGGCCGCCGAGCGGATAAGCGAGTGCATGGACGCCCGCGACGCCCGCATTGAAAAATGCCAATCCAGCCAAATAGCTGCCGTGGCTCATATCAGTGCGCGCTTGCTTGTTGCCGCCATCTTTGACGGCTGTGCGCAGAGATTTCGAGATAAGCCTTATGGCGTGCAGCGCCAAGCCATCCGTCGCAGGGCTGGCATTGATTGAAATATAAGCTTCAACTGCGTGTGTCAAAGCGTCGATGCCGGTCGCGGCGGTCACTTTCGGGGGTACTGAAACCGTCAGTTGCGGATCGACAATCGCAACACTCGCAATCATATTGTCGTGCGTGATGACATCTTTGGATGATTCGAGCGATAATACGGCGATGCTCGTCACTTCGGAACCTGTGCCGGAAGTTGTCGGAATCAGGACAAGCGGCAATGCTTTGTGTTCAATTTTGCGCGTTCCGGTCAAGTTCAGGTAGTCTGCGACCGGCCCTTCATGCGTCGCCATGATGGCTGCGAGTTTTGCCAGGTCGAGCGCGCTGCCGCCGCCGACCCCGATGACAAGATCAAAGCCGTTGCCGCGTATGAACGCTGCCAATTTCTCGCCGGTTTCCAGATGCGGTTCCGGTACGACGTCGGTGTAGAGCGTGACTTCATAGCCCGCGTCCCGCACCGGCTTCGACACTTGATCGGACAAACCGATTTTTTCGAGCATCGGATCGGTGACGAGGAGGATTTTAGTTGGCGCAAAGCGCTCGAGCTCCGGAATCAGCTGTTCGAGTGATCCCCAGCCGGTATAGCTTAAGGGAGCGAAAACCAATTTAGAAAAAGTCATGAATCATGTCCTCCATTATTCGTAATAGCCTTCAGTGGATTTTCGGAATTTGCTGAACTGCGCTGCGTCGTGCCCGAACCAGACGTCGGAATTCGTTTCTTGCGCAATTCTTCGAATGCGCTCGACGGTCGAGTTATAGCCGACTGAATCGTAGAGGATGCCCGGCGGTTTTACAGGCGGCCCGTAACTTTCTGCGGTGTAGATGGCATCTGACGCAAGAATGATCCCGCCAGTTTCCGGCAAATTGATGTGCAGCCCTAGCATTCCCCAGGCGTGTCCGCTGCCGAAGTTCAGGAGATGGATGCCTTCAGCAAGCTTCAAGCCGTCTTCCGTCCGGCGCACCGTTTTCCATTGGAGGTTATTTTTGATCCAAGCGTCGATATCCCCCCAGATATATGCGCCTTCTTTGGTGTTTCGTGCGTATGTTTGGAGAGCGCCGTTCAATTCGTCTTCATGGACGATGATGGTGGCGTTCGTGAAGAGTTCGAGACAACCTGCGTGGTCTAGGTGAAGGTGGGAAGCCACGACGTACTTGATGTCTTCAGGGCGTACGCCGAGTTCTTCCAGGCGATGGTGGAGGTAGCACTCTTCCGGCATATCGAGCGGGAACAGCGATTGGGTCGCAGTGCCCCAGCGTCCGTTCAAGCCGGTGGATTCCGGATTGCAGGCAGTGTCAAAAAGGATTTTCCCATCCGGATGATCGATCAGGACGGTGTAAACGGGGAACTTCACCAGCTCATTCGGCACATTCGGGTTTTCCGCGCTTGCCGGGTTGTGCATGGAAATCATGTAATTCTTGTCCATGCTGAGCTGGCCATTATCCATTACGTACAATTTCGGGTTCGGTTTGATAATTCCTGTCATTAAAAAGCCTCCCTTCAGAATGATTCCATAATATCATAATTTTCTGATTAATAGAAATGATTTCCTGCCTTGATTGGAATTAATTAATATCTTCGATATTCCGCAAAACAGCTGCGAAGGTATTGACCCAAGAATTGGGGCGATACCTTTGCGACGAAGCGCATAGCGCTGCAGGAGCACAAATGTTTTTGCCGCGGGGGAGCGCCAAGCCTCCTCAGTCGCTTCGCTCCTTCCGGGGTCTCGGCTGTCTCGCTTTCCCGCAGGCAAGACTTACCCGAAGCTTGCGAGGGCAAGTCTTTGCGACGAAGTGCGCAGCACTGCAACGTACTTTTTGTCCCGAAGCTAGCGAAGCGTTGCAGGGACAGGAGCAGTAAGGTTTTCTCCGCTGTTTTGCTCCATATTGAGATATCTCTTAGCGGAGGCGCGTCAAGGGGCTAGGCGAAGTAATGAGACGAGTGGTCTTCTCGTCTCATTGCGAGAGCCATGCCCAAAGCGGCCGGAGCGATTTGAACTATACTAGTTCAGTATTTTCAACTTTACTCACATAAAAAATCCCCCTGCCGATGTGCGCAGGGGGGAGTTCAGCCGGCGAATACCGGCGTGAAGAATTCGCTGTAAAGTTCTTGCAGGATTTTCGTTTCGTCTTTTTGCAATACGCCGAACACCAAGCTGACTTCTGATGAGCCCTGGTTGATCATTTCGATGTTGGCGCCTGTGCGGGCGATGGCTTGAGTTGCTCTGGCAGCGAGGCCAGTAGAGTATTTCATGCCTTCGCCGACGAGGACGACCATTGAAAAGCCGCCGCTGAATGAAACATCGTCTGCATGCAATTCATTTTTGATGCGGTCGACGATGCGTTGTTCCTTGCCTGGCGTCAATTGGTAACTTCTGACGATGACGGAAAGGTTGTCGATGCCGGAAGGGATGTGTTCATAGGAGACTTGTTCATCTTCCAAAATTTGCAGCAATTTACGCCCGAAGCCGATTTCACGGTTCATCAAATATTTGCTGACATAGAGCGTGGAAAAACCGCTGTCGGCTGAAATGCCTGTAACGGGCCGTTCGGAAAAATCCCGCTCTGCAACAATCATCGTTCCTTTGGAAAAGGGATTATTCGTATTTTTGATGCATACCGGAACAGATGCTTTAAAAGCAGGCATCAATGCTTCGTCGTGAAGCACAGCGAAGCCGGCGTAAGATAATTCACGCATTTCCCGGTACGTCATTTTCTCGATTTCGGCCGGATTATCCACCGCTTTCGGGTTTGCCGCAAACACACAGTCGACGTCAGTGAAATTCTCGTAAAGTTCCGCACCTACTGCTGCGGCCAGAATAGAGCCAGTGATATCCGAGCCGCCGCGGTCGAATGTGCGGAGCATGCCAGTTTCCGTAAAGCCGAAGAAACCCGGGAAGACGCAGATCGCTTGGCGGTTGCGGAGTTGGGAAAGATTGGCGTATGATTCCGCTAATGCTTGGACGCGTGCCGGAGGATTGTTAACGACGAGTCCCCCATCTTGCGGGTTGATGTATTCGGCAGGAAGGCCGATTGAAGTTAAGTATGCTGCGATCAACTTAGCGGAATTGTCTTCACCGCTCGCTTTTAATTGATCAAAATACAAGGAAGGGTTTTCTTTCGATGCAGCCAAACGGCGAGCAAGATCATCGGCTATGATGGAAGTTATGCCATCATCAAGCCCAAGGTCTAAAGCAATATCCCGGTAACGGGCCAGTACATCGTCCAATGCTCTATCTACCGGTTCGCCGGCCAGCGAGGCATTTGCCAGCCGAATCAGCAGATCTGTCACTTTCACATCATTGTCAAACCGTTTGCCGGGAGCGGAAACGACGACGATGCGGCGGCTTGGATCCGCTTTGAGGATGTTTGCCACTTTTTCTATTTGTGCGGCGCTCGCGACGGAAGTTCCGCCGAATTTACTTACTTTCATCTCATCAGATCCAATCTTTGTGGGAGTAAGGGGTTGCTTTCGAATTTATATAATACTATAATGTCCTTATGCAAAAAACAACTGTATTTTCACAGTGTACACAGCCTAGGGGGAATCGTCAATGAAAAATGAAATTTCAATCGGATTATTAGGACTGGGGACAGTAGGCAGCGGTGTAGCCACCATCCTGCAGCAGCATCAGCAGGATTTACGCCATAAATTGGGCGTCCAGGTAACCATCAAAAAAGTCCTTATCAAGGATATTAACAAAGAAAGACTATCCAGTCTGGATCCGTCTGTGTTCTGCACAGATATTCATGAATTATTGAATGATCCTTCATTAGATATCATTGTCGAAGTGATGGGCGGTATCGATGGCGCTAAAAATGCGATTGAAGAAGCCTTGAAAGCCGGCAAACAGGTAGTGACAGCGAACAAAGATGTCATGGCAGAATATGGCCATGAATTATTGAAGCTCGCCGATGAACAGAAATGTGATTTGTTTTACGAAGCGAGTGTAGCAGGCGGAATTCCAATCATTCGCACGCTTGAAGATGGACTTGCTTCCGACCGCATCAGCAGCTTGATGGGGATCGTCAACGGCACGACCAATTTCATCCTGACAAAAATGAAGAAAGAAAATATGAGCTACGCAGATGCACTCGCCGAAGCGACAGCGCTCGGCTACGCGGAATCAGATCCATCAGCTGACGTCGACGGACTGGATGCAGCACGGAAAATGGTCATCTTGTCATCGCTGGCGTTTTCCACCGAGGTCCATCTCGATGATGTGCTCGTCCGGGGCATGAAAGAAATCCGCGACGGCGACCTCGATATGGCAGCGGATTTCGGCTACACGATGAAGATGATCGGTTCTTCGAAAAAAGACGAAGATGGAATTGAAGTGGCCGTAGAACCTGTATTTATGGCGAATTCACATCCACTGGCATCTGTGAACAATGAATATAACGCAGTTTATATTCACGGCGACGCGGTCGGCGAGACGATGCTGTACGGTCCTGGAGCCGGTTCTTTGCCAACTGCGACTTCAGTCGTTTCTGATATTATCGCCGCTTGCCGCAACCTATTGCTGGAAGTCAATGGCAAGCGTGTCCATTCGGCGCAGCACGAGCGAGTCATGAAGCCTGAATCGAAGCAGTTTGCGAAGTATTTCCATCGCGTTTTGGTTACGGATGAAGTGGGGGTCTTATCGAAAATGACGTCGATTTACGGCAAGCATGGTGCAAGCATCCAATCGGTCATGCAGCATCCAGCACAAGAAGAAGGCAAAGCGGAACTGGTTTTATTGACACACCGCATTTCCCGCCAACAGCATTTGAACGTGCTCGGCGATTTGGAAGGGACCGCTAGCGTCATCAGCCATTACCGCATTGAAGGGGAGGAATCTGCATGAGATGGCCTGGATTGATCGAACAATACAAAGAGTGGCTGCCGGTCACTGAAAATACACCTGCTTTGACATTGCAAGAAGGCAACACGCCGCTTGTCCGCTTGGATAAGATGTCTGAACGATGGGACATCGATTTATACGTCAAGCTTGAAGGGGCGAATCCGACAGGCTCGTTCAAGGACCGCGGAATGGTCATGGCGGTTGCGAAAGCGAAAGAAGAAGGGAAATCGGTGCTCGTCTGCGCTTCGACAGGCAACACATCGGCATCGGCTGCCGCTTACGGGGCTAGAGCCGGCATGCGGACAATCGTCGTTATTCCGGAAGGGCGCATCGCACTCGGAAAATTGGCGCAAGCCAAAATGTACGGCGCTGAAATCCTGGAAATCAAAGGCAATTTCGACGAAGCGCTGCGCATGGTCCGTGAAGTTGGGGAAGAAGCCGGCATTGCATTGGTGAATTCGGTGAACCCATATCGCTTGGAAGGGCAAAAGACAATTGCATTTGAAGTGATTGACCAGCTCGGGAAAGTTCCGGATATCTTCGCGTTGCCGGTCGGCAACGCCGGCAATATTTCCGCTTCATGGAAAGGCTTCAGTGAATACGCAGAAAAAACAGGGGCAAAACGGCCAGAATTATTGGGCGTTCAGGCATCGGGAGCGGCGCCGATTGTCCATAACCGGGTGTTCGACAAGCCGGAAACAGTGGCAACAGCGATCCGCATCGGCAATCCGGCGAGCTGGAAGCTTGCGCTCAATGCATTAGATGAATCCAGAGGCACAATTTTGGAAGCGACAGACGAAGAAATTTTGGAAGCTTACCAAATGCTGGCTTCGACAGAAGGCGTTTTTGCAGAACCGGCATCTTGTGCATCGATTGCCGGCATCAAAAAACAGGTGGAAAATGGCAGCATCCAAAAAGGCGCAACGATTGTTGCTGTATTGACGGGCAATGGGTTGAAAGATCCTGAAACTGCGATTGCGGTTAATGCCGACAAGGCACAATTGGTCCCTGAAGACATGGAACGTTTCTGGGAGGATTTGAAAAAAGGGGTTCAGGTATGATGTGGACGGATTTTACAGTCATCGTACCGGCTTCGACGGCAAACTTGGGGCCGGGCTTCGACTCGATCGGCCTGGCTTTGGACCTCCAGTTGACGATCCACGTTTCCCGTGCTGAACAATGGCACGTTGAATACAAAGATGACAGCTACAGCCATTTAGCTGGTGCAGCCCAAAATTTAATCGTCAAAGCGGCAATGCACACTGCCTCTAAACTCGGCCGAACCTTGCCGCCGGCTAAATTGGTAGTGGAGACGGACATCCCACTCGGACGAGGCCTCGGCAGCAGCGCCTCCGCCATTGCTGGGGGCATTGAAATCTGCGTGCGTTTGCTGGGAATTGATATGCCGATGAAAGAAAAAGTAGCGATCGGTACCGAAATGGAAGGGCATCCTGATAATATTTCCGCTTCGCTTATGGGCGGATTGACAATTTCCTATGCAGAAGGCGAGGACTTGGAAGTGGTACACATTCCGGATGCTGCTATAGGAGTAGTGCTGATGGTGCCGCCGACTGAATTTCTGACTTCGGAATCGAGAGGGCTGCTGCCAGAAAGCCTTGCATACGGTGCGGCAATCTCTAGCAGTGCGGCCGGCAATGTTTTAGCAGCCGCATTGGTGCGCGGCGATTGGCGGATAGCAGGGCGCATGATGGAAAAGGATGCTTTCCACGAACCTTTCCGGCAAAGCAGATTTCCGGATTTTGCCGAGATTCGCCAGGCCTGCCGGGCGGCAGGGGCATATGGTTCGGCTATCAGTGGAGCAGGCCCCTCGTTGTTCATCGTGGCCCCCGAAGGCCGGGAGCAAGAAATCTGCAATTCTTTGAGTGAACAATTTCCACATTACGATTGCAGTTTTACTAAACCGAGCCCATCTGGCATAAAATCATTTGAGACAGTGGTCTAATCAGCATAAAAAGCGGTCCGAGGGATATCCCCGGACCGCTTTTTTGCGTTTATCAGATTTTGATGGAGATGTATTTGGTTTCGACAAAAGCTTCGAGGCCTTCTTGTCCGCCTTCTCGGCCAATTCCGCTTTCTTTCATGCCCCCGAATGGCGCTTGAGCGGTTGACGGCGCACCGTCGTTCCATCCTACAATGCCATAATCCAGGTTTTCAGCAATATAAGTACCGCGTGTCATGCTGTCAGTGAAGAAATAAGCGGCCAAGCCAAAGCGTGTATCATTTGCCAGCTTAATTGCCTCTTCATCTTTTTCGAATGTCATGATCGGCGCGACTGGACCGAACGTTTCTTCGTGCATGACCAGCATGTCGGAACTGGCATTCACCAGCACCGTCGGATTATAGAAATAGGAATCGTTTTCCGTTGAACCGTCTCCACCGATCAATACTTTCGCTCCTTTGGAAACTGCGTCCTGAACATGCTGCTGAACTTTTTCATAGCCGTCTTTATCGACCAACGGCCCAATCGTCACGCCTTCATCCATGCCATTTCCGACCTTTAGCTTGGAGGTCGCTTCCTGCAGGCGTTTGGCAAATTCATCTGCAATTCCCGATTGGACATAGATCCGGTTTCCGCAAACACAGGTTTGGCCAGCGTTGCGGAATTTAGAAGCCACTACGCCTTCTACAGCTAGATCGAGATTTGCATCATCGAGCACGATGATCGGTGCATGGCCGCCCAGTTCAAGAGACAGGTTAAGCATAGTTTCGGAACTCTGCTTCATCAATTCCTTGCCGATTTCGGTTGACCCTGTAAAGGTTAACTTCCTAACGTCAGGATGGCTGGTGAAGACTTTGCCGATTTTGCTGGCACTGCCTGTGACCAGGTTAATGACGCCTTTCGGGAATCCGGCTTCCTCCGCCAGCTCAAACATGCGCACGGCAGTGAGCGGCGTCAGCTTCGCTGGTTTGGAAACGAATGTACATCCCGCTGCTAGCGCAGGTGCCATTTTGCGAGCCATCATTGCTGCCGGAAAATTCCACGGGGTGATCGATACCACAACGCCTACCGGCTGTTTATTGATTTGAATCCGTTTGCCTTCCTTGCTTGCCGGAATCGTTCGGCCGTAAAGGCGTTTGCCTTCTTCAGCGAACCATGAGATGAATGAAGCGGAGTATTCAACTTCACCAATAGCTTCAGCAAGCGGCTTGCCCATTTCCTTTGTCAGGATTTCGCCGACTTCTTCTTTATGTTCCAGAAGCAAGTCGTGCCATTTCATCAAAAGTTCAGCGCGTTCATAAGCAGTCGTCTTGGACCATCCGGGGAATGCAGCAGCAGCAGCTTCGACAGCAGCGGTCGCTTCTTTTTCGCCGCCATTCGGAACCGTTCCGACTTGTTCACCGGTTGCTGGGTTCATGACGTTGATGACGCCATCTCCTTCTGTATTCCATTCACCATTGATATAGTTTTTGCCTTCCATTCATGCAGCCTCCTTCAATTTATAACTATTCTATCCACATACCTCTACTGGCAATAAATAAACCCGTTAGCATTTAGGGGAAAATAAAATACAGAAAAATTCATAAAGCATAAACCGCAATCTAAAGCCATTGTAAACGTTATCAAAACAATTGGCAATTTCTAAATTATGCATTTATTCTATTTTCTTGCGCAAATAATTATGCTAAGATGGCAACAATCCTTTATTGAAGTAAAGGATTTTGGTGGATATTGAATAGGAGGCAAAAAAGCATGGCTCAAATGTTGGCATTTTCGATTTTAGCATTTATTTTGTTTATCGGCGAAGTCGTTTCGATTCGCACAAAAGCATGGATTCCTTCTATTTTTATTAGTGGATTTTTATTCCTGCTGGGATATTGGACATTTTTCCCTCCAGAAATCGTAGCGATTGCAGGCATTCCGCCGGCTGTTGTCACGGTGCTTATTTATCTCTTAATCACTAATATGGGTACATTGCTGTCAGTTCAAGAGCTGAAAGCGCAATGGAAAACCATTTTGATCGCTTTGTCCGGAATCTTGGGGATTATTGCGGCTCTGTTCGGCATCGGTATGCTGCTGTTCGATTTCCAAACAGTCGTAGTGGCGATTCCGCCATTGGTCGGTGGTGTCGTTTCAGCATTGATCATGTCCGAAGGGGCAGAGGCAGCAGGCTTGCCGACGTTGGCGGTTTTCGCCATCGTCATCTACGTTATGCAAGGCTTTGCCGGTTACCCGCTGACGTCGATCATGCTGAAGCGTGAAGGCCGTTCGTTATTGGAAAAATACAGAAACAACGAATTGTCTTTAAAGCAAAGCGGACCTAAAGATGAAAAGGCTAAACCGAATGAAGAGGTGCGCGAACCGAAAATGTTCGCCAAAATACCACCTGAATACAATACGGATTTCTTCAAATTTTTCCGGTTGGCACTTGTCGGCTATGCAGCATACTTGGTATCTACTTTGGCTGCTCCTTATGTGGAAATCAGTCCATTCGTCCTGTGCTTATTCTTTGGAGTAGTTGCGCGCAGCATCGGTTTCCTTGAACGCCACCCACTCCAAAAAGCCAATGGATTCGGTTTCGCCATCCTTGGATTGCTGTTATTCGTCTTCGACGGACTGAAGAATGCAACGCCAAGCATGATGCTTGAAATCATTTATCCGCTTGTTACTTTGATCGCATTAGGGGTAGCGGGTATGTATGTATTTTCTTTCATCGTCGGAAAACTGCTGAAAGTCAGCAAAGAAATGGCTTTTGCCGTGTCCTTGACGGCGCTGTACGGATTCCCGGCGGATTATGTCATCACCGTGGAAGTCATCAATTCCCTGACAAAAGATGAGAAGGAACGGGAAGTGTTGACGAGCCATATGCTGCCGCCGATGCTTGTAGCTGGATTTATCACCGTGACTATTGTTTCTGTCATTTTAGCCGGAATATTTGTCGGCTTCCTATAAAAATGGAGGTTCTTACTAATGATCAATGAAACCATCAAAAAAGCGATTCAGGACAATAGCGATGAAATGATCGATATCCGAAGAAAGCTCCACAGCGAACCGGAATTATCGTGGGAAGAATATAACACTTCCGAATTTGTCTACAATTATTTGACAGGGCTTGGGATTGATTGCTGGAAAGCAGAGCCTACTGGCGTAATAGGTACACTTAAAGGCGGGAACTCTGGCAAAACCGTAGCACTGCGCGCAGATATGGACGCTTTATCGGTGCACGAATTAAATGAAGATCTGCCATTCAGGTCAGCCGAAGCAGGTAAAATGCATGCTTGCGGACACGATGCCCACACAGCTATGCTGCTTGCTGCGGCGAAAGCGCTTGTTGCTGTCAAAGAACAGATTCCAGGCAGCGTTCGATTCATTTTCCAGCCGGCAGAAGAGGTAGCGACTGGAGCGAAGGCAATGGTCAGCCAAGGTGCTGTCGACGGAGTGGATGATGTTTTTGGCATCCATATCTGGTCCCAAATGCCGACGCATAAAGTGGCGTGCCGGCCTGGCCCTTCTTTCGCTTCGGCAGACATTTTCAATGTGCATTTCAAAGGCCAGGGCGGACATGGGGCGATGCCGCAAGACTGCATCGATGCAGCCATCATCGCATCGGCCTTTGTCATGAACGTGCAGTCGGTCGTCTCCCGGACGATTGATCCGCAGCAGCCGGCGGTGGTGACGATCGGCAAAATGACCGTCGGCACACGCTTTAATGTCATTGCGGAAAATGCGGAACTTGAAGGTACCGTACGCTGTTTTGATCCGGATATCCGCGATCATATTGAAAAACAATTGAAAATTTATGCTGAGCACACTGCTGCTGTTTATGGCGGCACAGCTCATGTGGAATATATCCGTGGCACCCAAGCGGTGATCAACGGCGCAGAAAGCGCGGAGCTGGTCCAGCAGGTGGCTGTCGAAGCATTCGGCGAAGGTTCAGTGTACGATGAAAAACCGACAATGGGAGGAGAGGATTTCTCCTTTTACCTGGATAAAGTTCCGGGCAGTTTTGCACTGGTCGGCAGCGGGAATGCTGGCAAAGATACCGAATGGGCCCATCACCACGGAAAGTTCAATATTGACGAAGACGCGATGGCAACCGGTGCAGAATTATACGCTCAATACGCCTGGGCATACTTGACCAAATGACTGAAAGTAAAGGGGCATAAGCATGGCATTAGAAAATCCGGTTTATGAAGACTTGATGAACGGCTACGATCAGAACTTGGATCGTTCAGGTATTAAAGGGGAGCGGCTGGCAAAGCGCCTTTATGAACTTTCGAAAATCGGTTATACCCAAATCGGAGGCGTCCGGCGCCCTGGCTTGTCTGCCGAAGAAAAAGAAGCGAAGGAATTAGTGAAACAATGGATGGCGGAAGCTGGATTCTCCATAATCGAAGATGGAGCTGGGAACGTAATTGGCCGCTTGGCGGGAAAAGACAATGCCTCCAAAGCGATTGCGTCAGGATCACATTTGGACAGTGTGCCGAATGGCGGAAACTTTGATGGTCCGCTTGGCGTCTTGTCAGCATTGGAAGTCGCGGAAGCGTGGAAGGAAACTGGATATGTGCCAGAGAAACCCTACGAACTGATCATATTCACGGACGAAGAAGGCTCTCGCTTCAATAGCGGGTTGACTGGCAGCCGGGCAATGGCAGGCGACATCACCGAAGAAGAAATACAGCAGCTCCGGGATTACAATGGAGAAAACCTGGAGCAGGTGCTCGAACATTATGGCAGTTCCCTGGCTGCTTTTAAAAAAGCAAAGCGCGATGTTAGCGAATTGGAATTATTTGTTGAAGTGCATATAGAACAAGGAAAACGCTTGGAACAAGAAAATCAGCCGGTAGGCATCGTCAGCGGCATTGCCGGCCCAGCCTGGCTTGAACTGGAATTTACAGGTGAAGCGGGCCACGCTGGGAATACACCGATGATAGGACGCAAAGATCCGTTGGTAGCGGCTGCTGAATTTATACACGGCATTCCCGATTTTCCAGCACAAGTCAGCGGCACTTCAGTCGCAACTATCGGAAAAATGGAAGTGTTTCCGAATGGCATCAACGTTATCCCGGAAAAAGTTGTTCTCCACGCTGACATCCGTGATATCAAAGAAGAAACGCGGGACAAGCTGCTTCAACAGATTAAACAATACGCTGAAGAAGTTGCCGGCCGCCGCAATGTACAGTTGGCTATTAAGCAAAATACCAAAATCATGCCGGTGCCGATCGAAGAAACATTAAAGCGGAAACTGGAAGAGTCATTGAACGGGCTTGGCATAAAACCTGTCCATATTCCAAGTGGTGCTGGGCATGACGCAATGGTGCTCGGGCGTTATATTCCAGTGGCAATGCTCTTTGTTAGAAGCAAAGACGGCATCAGCCATAATCCGAAAGAATGGTCCTCGTTGACTGATTGTGTATATGGAATCCATGCTTTGAAAGATTTTATTGAAAACGCGATGAAAGATTGAAAAAATGAGTCCTGTCCTCTGAGACAGGGCTTTTTTTTTATTTATTTTTCACTAATATGAGGTAAACTATTAAAACTATAGAACAATATTCTGAATATGTTGAATAAATAAAGTGATTTAGGGTATATATGTAAATAAGATAATATAAAAGTTAATAAGTGGGAGGCGAGATAAAATGTCAGCCAGACATAATATTTACGAGACTCGGCCATTTAGAGAACAGAAAGTCATGAAGCAATGCATTAATTGTTTTGCAGGAGAACCAGACCGTATCGCAGAAATTGGACAAGCATTCATAGAATATTTTATGGAAAATGCAACTGCTGATGGCGTGCTGTTTAAAACGATAAAAGAAATCACAACGGACATGGATATACCGCATCAAACTTTATCCAAAGTGTTAAAAGCGCTTGAAGCTAATCGGATCATTTATCGGCGAAACGGCATTATCGGATTATGGGAGGATTAACAGGTGTAAGCCGCTTCTTAATTGAAGCGGCTTTTTATTATGTGGTGCCATCTCCCATTTATTACTATTCTATTGTCAGCTGTTCTAGCGATGTGGGGTAGATTTTGGATTTCAATAGATAATTTAAAATTTTTAAAAGTTTTGTGAGCTTCT
>NZ_JASDCW010000027.1:0-42642 GCF_030407685.1 Planococcus sp. APC 3906
GAACATGCGATATCGTGATATAAGTTTAGACGAACTAGAAGAAATTGAACAAGAACTGCATTTGAGCGAAGAAAGCAGAAAAGGGTTGTTGAATTACACGAAAATCGAGATTTATGATGCGATGCATACGCATTTGTCGATCCTCAGCAAAGACGATAAAGACTACCTTGATTATTATACATATATAAAGAAAAAATTGGTGTGCTATTTACTGCGCTATAGTTCAAGCGTCCATGGAAGCACTGCAAAAGAACGTGCAAAAGCTGAAAAAGTATTGAAAAGAGTGCAAAGCTACGATCGCAAAAACCCGATCGTATCTTATCGATTAGGCTGCCTGGCTTATGTGCAAAAAAAATTCAGCGAATCCATCGTCCATTTCCAAAAGGCGTTGGACTTTCAGAAGGACTATAGCGACGGAGCATTCCTGCTCAGCACGGAACAAATAAACCGAGCGGTCTTGTACTTGTCGAATTGCTCATTGCATACGGCATGCCAGGCGTTGGTTATCGGCTCAGAAAATGGGCAGAACAACGGAGCAGGAAATCCGATTTTTACCGGCTTTTTCACTCAGCTCAGCTATAATGAAGGCGTATTGAAATCCCAAGCATATCGCATGACGACATTGGACGGCACCGAATATTGTTCAATAGAGGAATGCAGCGAGACATGCAGTTCAGCGCCAAAAGACACAGTCATGCTGTTTTTCAGAGACACAGGCACGGAGCTCCACTTCAATGGCATAAAGGAGGCAGTGGCTGCACCGCACGCACACGTTCTGCGCCATCTTCTTTTAAATGCGCACCGGCTGAAAGCTGTAACGCCCGTCTGCTTAAAAGACTATTTTTTGGATAGCCATGTAATCGGAGGAGCATCGAAGCATGCCCTCGAACCGGTGATGGAAAACTTGAATACATTGTTGACGGAACTTGAAACACAGATTTCGATCAAAGAAACAGACGGCGGATATCAGTTGATCGGTTCATTCGAATATATTTTGATGGACCGGGCCGATGAACATTTGGCGGATTAATAAAAAACAGGAAAGCTGCTCCAAAGACCATTTTCATGGCTTTGAGCAGCTTTTTTCTTTGGAGCGCTGAATAACTGCTGGTTAATGGGATGCAAAAAAAAGGGGTTAAAACGTATTGCTTCGGAATCCGAATAAAATATGTAAATAGAGCTATGTGATTTATTTACAATAGATACATACTACCTATTCCAAATATACTGAATTATTTATACAATTTACCAGTACCATAAAACGTTTAGGGGGTCGAACAATGTTAAAAGTCTTTTCTACATCAGCTTTAACACTTGCTTTAGTCGGCAGCGCAGTTTTTGCCGGAGTGAACTCCAATGGCTCAACTGCCGAACAGGTAAGCCATCAAAGTGAGTTGAGCTTAGCGCATCATGTCGGAGCTTCTCCGGAACTCTCCGAAAAAGCTAAAGAACTCGGCATTGATCTGTCAAAAGCGGATCCAGCAGAAAAGTTAATGAATAAAGGCGAGAAGTTCCAAGCGCCAGGCGACAACCATGTTGCTTATAACCAAACCGAAGGGGACGTGCCGGTTCTCGTGCTTCTGGCGAAATACAAGGAAGGCGATGAGCCAATCGGTGATATGAAGGGGCAAGTGCCTGCAGCATATTACGAAGATTTGATATTCGGTGATGAATACAATCCGTATGAATTGGAGCAATTCCAGCAATACGCAGAATATAATGGTGTGAAAGTACCGACAGACCGTACGATGCAAAATGTCTATAAAGAGTCCAGTAACGGGAAAGTAAACCTTGTCCGCAAAGAAAATACGGATTTTGCTTGGGTGGAATTGCCAAAAGGGGCTTCCTATTACTTGGATCAAGATGGCACATATGCTGAAAATGGCAAGTATGTCCTGGGCAACGCAAATGGTGATGCACATACAGGAGAATTCGTACGAGATCTATTGGCAGCGGCTGACAGCGAAATCGACTTCTCGAAATACGCTATGGACGGCGAAGTGCCGAATATATTCGTCGTACATGAAGGGACCGGTGCAGAATTCAGCAGTGATCCGGCACAGTTCTGGTCGCATAAATGGAGCTTGTTGAGTGCATTGTATTACGGTAAATACTACGAAACTGGGAAGCCGGCAGATGTTTATGCAGGCATGGACCAAGGTGCATGGATTGATCAAACCGTCAAAGAAGACATGACGTATGACGGTGTTGTCGTAGACAATTACAATATCCAGCCTGGAATCGGAGGCAACGTGGCGGGCTATGACGCCGCTACAGACTCATACGACAGCAAACTGGCAACTGGGCCATTCCCGGCACAGCCAGGGGTTTACGCCCATGAATTCGGCCACGCACTCGGATTACCGGATTTCTATGATACTGTCTATTCATCAGAAGGCGTAGGGAACTACTCGATGATGGCAGGTGGATCGTGGATGCGCTATCCGAATGCGGCAGCTTATTCAGGGAATTCACCGACACTTTTTGATCCGTTCTCTAAAGTTTTCCTTGGCTGGGCAAATCCAGTAGAGGTAGCGCCAGGCGCGGCACAGACGATTACATTGCCGCCGATCAACGAAGCAGCAGCTGACAACGGAATCGTCAAAATGGAAGTTCCGGGCTCTAATGGAACCGAATACTTCTTATTCGAAAACGTTCAGCAAAAAGGGTTTAACCAAGGGTTGAGCCGCCAAGGGGAAGATGCCCATGGTTTGTTGGCATGGCATGTTGATGAAAACATCATCAATCTTTACCAAACTGCAGGATTCCGGCCGAATAACGTAGAAAACTGGATGAACAAACGCTATCAATACAATCAGTTCCAAATGGCTTCCGACGGGACTAAAGTGACCCATTATGGATTGTCAGTCCTGCAAGCGGACGGCAAATACGATTTGGAAAAGAACGCAAACCGTGGAGACGCTGCCGACTTCTTTAAAACAGGCGATGAAATCACACCTGTTTCAAGCAATGTCCATTCGGGATCGTATTATTTCTGGAAAGGCAATAATGCAACACCAGCAGATTCCGGAATTCATGTAACGGACATTGTGGAAAATGGAGATGGCTCGATCACAGCTAAATTCTTCTACAATGCAAATTCAAGCAAAAAATAACACTCAATACCTTAAAGCCGCGGCTCCTGAACTTACTGGAGCCGCGGCTTTTTCATGAAAAAAACGCCCCGAAGGACGTTTGAGTGGTTATCTGCTGCGCAGTTTTGACAGCAAACGCAGAATTTCAAGGTATAGCCAAATCAAGGTGACCAGCAAACCGAACGCACCGTACCATTCATAATACTTCGGCACTCCTTTATTGGCGGCATTCTCGATAAAGTCGAAATCCAGCACCAGATTCAATGCGGCGATAATGACGATGACCACGCTGATGGCAATGCCCAATGGCGTGGCTTCATGCAAATGAGGAATTTCGAAACCGAAAAAGCCGCCGATAAATGAAATCAGGTAGACGATGAAAATACCGCCTGTAGCTGCAACAACGCCCAGCCGGAAATTTTGGGTGACTTTGATGAACCCCGACTTATAAGCGAGCAATAAACTCAACAGCACCCCGATGGTCAATAGTACAGCTTGAAAAACGATGCCGCCGTATTGGACTTCGTATTGTGCAGATATCGCTCCGACAAACAGCCCTTCCAGCAACGCGTATAGCGGCGCTGTGAACGGTGATACCTTTGGCACGAAGATTGTGATCAACGCGACAATAAGCCCTCCGATTGCGCCGACAAGCATCAACAGCAACGCGCTTTCCGGATTGCTAAGGAATAAGTTCCAGGAAAGGACGAACGTGGCCAGCAGCAATAACAATAAAATCAAGGTTTTGTTGACCGTACCTTGAATGGTCATAGGGCGCCCGGCAACGGCGCCGCTGTGTTTCGTAAACGATTCATTTTTTAAACTCGGATTTCCGCTTCTCATAAATCTCACCTCTTTTAATAATTGGTACTTATACAAGTATATCCTTTATTTTCTACTTGGACAAAAATATACCGGAATAGAATTTCGATTTAGTTATATAACGGAAAGATGTGTGCAAGGATCGGGCAAAAATAAAAGAATTGAGTTAAACTAGAAAAAGCTAGGTATACAAGAGAATCACTGGGGGTCCATTTATGAACAGCTTTATCGTCATGCAGGGAGAAACGTATCATGAAGAACGGAACGCTGGAATCCTGTGGACGCCACGCATTGATAAATCCGGGATGGTGCCGCATTCGTGGAAAAGAATGCACGAACTGAAAGAAGGAGATCATGTTTTCCATTACGTAAAAGGGCAGATCGTCGCCATCAGCCTTATTACACAAGGCTGCAAAAACAGCATAATTCCAGGCGGGACAGAAGAAGTTTTCATCGCACAAGCCGTCTACCACGAGTTGGATTTCCCACTCGCTGTGCGAGATTATTTTGACGCAATCGAGCCTTTATTGCCATTGAAATATTCGCCTTTTCAGGAAGATGCGAGCGGCAATTCAGGCTATTTATACCCATGCAATGAAGAACTGGCCATGAAGCTGCTGGAAGTTATCACCAGCCTGAATTTTTTTGCAGTAGAAGAAGAGCAACTCGAGTTGGCGATAGAAGTGGTCAAAAGATCTACCCACAATCCGCTAATGACCATGATTTCAGAGATGGAAATGGAAATAAAGGAAAAAATGCGCCGCAGTAAAAAACAATTCAGCAAAAGCCTTATGCAATTATGGCATAATGAATGCCCGCTCTGTGGAATCGCCATCGATGCGGCATTAGCCGCAAGCTATGCGAAACCGTGGAAAGACAGCACCGATGCCGAAAGGTTGGATCCGCACAACGGCATCTTGTTATGTGCAAACCATGCAGCATTGTTCACATCGGGGTTGATTTCATTTACAGGAGGAGGGCAGCTGCATATCGCGAGCCGGATTCCGGAAGCGCAATACGCTGTCTATGGACTCAAGAAGGCCGCAAAGGTGCCAGCGACTCTTGAACATGCGCCTTATTTCCGCTGGCATAAACGCAATATCTACATCGAACCGAAAAAACTGAAGCTGGCAAAAACAGTGGAAGAGCGCTGAACAAGAGCTTCTGCCAAAAAAGCGTTTGTTAAACAGCAGGATGGTGAAGCTGAATTTCCAGACGAAGCGATAAAACAGTGAAAATTTTAAAATGCGAGGCTTACAAGTGCATGCATTCCTTTAGAAGCACCTTTCATCGAGGTGCTTTTAAATTTGAAGGAAATTTTTATTTTTCTATGGATAAATGGGTATTTTTGGTATGATGAAAAAAAGGGAACACCATTGAAGGGGTGCTGATTTTTAAATTGAAAAGAGGGAGAGGCTGAATGGAGTTCGAAATCGGCAATGGCACTTTGCATCTGCCATCACTGGATATTACAATAATCGCAATAATTTCAATTTCCTTGTTAATAAAATGGAGCAAGCAGTTGGAAACACGGCGCTTTACCATTTTCATTTATTTTTTAATCAGCACTTATATTGCACCGGTTTTTTCCAGCAGTTCAGATGAAAAGGAATTTCAGCTTTGGTTTCCGCTTGGATTTATCATCATGTTCTTTTACTTGAATCGCAGCGAAAAATACCATCCATCGAAAATGAAAGCCAGTGTTTTGGGGTTGTGCATCGCGTTGTATCGGATCGTTCTCCATTACATTGGCTAGGATAATCGATCTTGAAAATCATTTATAAACAGAAAAGGAGCGATGGGCGTGGAATTTTACAATACCATTGGGGAATTTCTATTGAGTCTACTGTTATGGTGGGGATTGCTTTTCGTGTTCCAAAGAGTTTCGAACCGCTACCCAGAAAGGAACTCCTGGAAAAAAGATCTTTCCGTTACGTTTGTCCAAAGTCTCATTGTCCTTTTCATTTTCAATGCTTTGCGGTATTTCACAAATTTGTATTAGACAAAATTCACCTTATGTCTTGTGCATGAGTTAACGCTGGCGGTGCTTCGTGATTTAAAAGTTCAGTGTTGGTGAACACGTATTTATTCCATAAGCCCAATGATGTTGTGGACTTTCATAAACCCATAAAAACAAGTTCCTTCTATATAATAGATGAAAAAGAGCTGCCGAGAATTCTCGGCAGCTCTTTTGGTATTCATTATTTTTTGCCCAAGCTTTTTCCCATGCCTTTCAGGAAATTCAAGCCGAATTTGATCGAGCGGTTGATGTCCGGATCTTTCAGCGATTTCATCAATTGGAAAATACCGACTTTCTTATCGCTTGTGCGTTCCGCTTCCGCTTCTTTCAAGCCATCTGCGACGCTTGCTGCGAGCTTTTCGGTCGTAGCGGGATCGATGGCCGTAAGCGCACCAGCCGCACTCATCATGTTATTGATGAGGTTGGTGACGGGTTCACGTGTTGCTTGGTGCACGACGATTTCAGTGATGCCTTCTTTTGCTTTGACCATTGCCAGTGCAGCGTCAAGGATGCCCGCGTCATTCAAGTCACCGGTGATTTGCAGCAATTTATTCAATGCCTGGTCTTGTTCTGCAAGCAGGGACTCAAGCTCTTTCAGCTTATTGTGCCGAATTTCATCTGGGCTCAGCTGTTTTTTCTTCAAGTGAGTGATCGGACTCGCCATAGGACATCACCTTTCTACTTTTTGATCGGTCAAATGCACATAACCTTCACGCGCCCATTTCCGTGCGACTTCAATGCCGGACTGCGGGTTGCGTTTTTTGTCGCGCGGATTAGAGCGCGGCAATGGCCGTTTGCCGTGTTCTTTCAAGACTTCCATGCGAACTTTCGTCTGCTTGTATGCAGGGGTATTCGTCCGTTGGTCGACAGCGGGACCTGTCAGGAAGTTGATCGCTGTCTCTTTTTTGACCGAGTTCATCGGCAGGAACAATTCATTGCCTTTGACGCGGGCAGTGACAATAACAGGCAGTTTTAACGCGCCGTATGGCGAAACCAGACGGACGGTCGAACCGTCTTCAAGGCCGCGTTCAGCGGCCAGTTCAGGCGACACTTCAACAAAGGTTTCAGGCAGTTTCGATTGGATGCCTGAAGATTTATTCGTCATATTGCCTTCATGGAAATGTTCCAACAGGCGTCCGTTATTGATGTGCAAATCATATTCCTCAGGGAATACAACCGGCTCGACCCAGTCAGACAAAGCGAAACGCGCTTTTTTGTCAGGGAAGTTGAAGCCATCCACATACAGGAGGGGAGTGCTCGAGCCATCCAGGCTGCCCCATAGGAAGCTGTTCCAGCCTTCCATCGAAGCATAATCCGCTTGGCTGAACAACGGCGACAAGCTCGCCATTTCCGCAAAGATTTCGCTTGGGTGGCTGTAATTCCAGCCAGCGCCCAGGCGATTCGCGATTTCCTGGACAATCCACCAATCTGCTTTCGACTCGCCAAGTTCAGGCAATGCCCGGTAAAGGCGCTGAACACGTCTTTCAGTGTTCGTGAATGTTCCTTCTTTTTCCAAGGACGGAGCGGCAGGCAAAATGACATCTGCGTATTGTGCCGTACGGGAGAAGAAAATATCCTGGACAACAAAGAAATCCAGTTTTGAAAGTACTTCATCCACGTGGTTGGCGTTTGAATCGACAAGTGCCATATCTTCGCCGACAACGTACATGGCTTTCATGATGCCTTCATCGACAGCCTGCAGCATTTGGATGTTATCCATGCCGGGCTTGTCATCGATTTTTACGCCGTAAGCTGTCTCGAATTTCAAGCGGGCGTTTTCATCTGTAACATGCTGGTAGCCAGGAAGCCAGCCAGGAAGTGAGCCCATATCGCAGGCGCCTTGTACGTTATTGTGGCCGCGGAGCGGATATGCACCCGCACCCGGGCGGCGGTAATTGCCTGTCGCAAGCAATAAGTTGGAAATGGCAGCGGACGTATCCGAGCCGCCAGTGTTTTGTGTTACGCCCATGCCCCAAAGGATGCATGTGCCATCAGCATCGCGAACCAATTCAGCAATATTGATCAATTGCTCTCTTGGAATGCCGGTCTGCTGCTCAGCGTATTCCAATGTGTATTGGTTCAACACTTCAGTGAACTCACCGAAATGATTGACGTTTTCGTCGATAAAGCGCTGGTCGTGCCAGCCGTTGTCGATCATGTATTTCGTGACCGCCATCAGCCATACCTGATCCGTCCCTTGTTTCGGGGTGATGAAGATATCCGAGCGTTCCGCCATTTCGTTTTTCCGCATATCTGCGACAACCAATTTCTGTTCATGCAATTTATGCGCCCGCTTAACGCGGGTTGCGAGCACCGGATGGCCTTCTGCAGGGTTCGCACCCACAATAATGACGAGTCCAGCGCTGCCGATGTCTTTGATTGTACCGGCATCGCCGCCCATGCCGACTGTGCGGAATAAACCGTCAGTTGCAGGAGACTGGCAATAACGTGAGCAATTGTCGACGTTATTTGATTCGAACACTTGGCGCGTCAATTTTTGGATGACGTAATTGTCTTCATTGGTGATTTTCGAAGAAGAAATGACGCCGATTGCGTCCTTGCCGTAGCTGTCGTTGATTTCCTTGAATTTTGAAGCAACAAGATCGAGCGCTTCTTCCCAAGTGGCTTCAACAAACTCATCGCCTTGACGGATCATCGGTGTCGTGATGCGTTCTTCGCTATTGACGAAGTCCCAGCCGAATTTGCCTTTTACGCAAGTGGAAATCTGGTTTGCAGGTGCTTCCGATACAGGCTGGATTTTAAGGATTTTACGGTCTTTTGTCCATACTTCAAACGAACAGCCGACGCCGCAGAACGTACAAACGGTTTTCGTTTTTTTCGTGCGTGTTTCCCGCATTGTCGCTTCTGCGTCGGAAATGGCCAAAATGCCGCTGTATCCAGGCTCCACATCTTTGACCAAATCGATCAATGGCGTCATGATGGGTTCCGGGATTGCTGTCATAAAGCCGGCTTCGCCAAGCATCGATGTTTCCATCAACGCGTTGCACGGGCAGGCCGTGACGCATTGGCCGCAGCTGACACAAGAAGAATCGTTGATTTTTGCGCCGCCGTCCCACAGTACGATCGGGCGGTCGCGTTCCCAATCCATTGTCAAAGTTTCGTTGACTTGGAGGTTTTGGCACACTTCGACGCATTGGCCGCAGGCGATGCACTGGTTCGGGTCGTAGCGGTAGAACGGGTTCGTCAAATCGACTTCGTCAACTGAACATTTCGGTTCGAACGGGTATTTCTGGTGCTCGATTTCCATCATGTCCACGGTGTTATGTACTTTGCAATTGCCGTTATTGTTGTCGCAGACCGTACAGTACAACAAATGGTTTTCTAAAATCCGGTCCATCGCTTCTGTCTGCGCCTCTTTTGCACGCGGGGAAGCGAGCTGGACGTCCATGCCGCTGACGGCTTTTGTTGAACAAGCGCGTTTCAGCTCGCCATTCACTTCCATGATGCACGTATCGCACGTTTCAATCGGATCGACTTCCGGCATGTAGCAAATTTGCGGATGCAGTATTTTCTGTTCGTTGATCACTTGCAAAATAGTCTGGCCGTCTTTGAATTCATAAGACGCGCCGTTGATGTTGATTGACATGCAAATACCTCCTTTTGGGGTTGTTTCATAATAAAAATTGCTGGTGAATTTGAAATAAAAAAATCCCACTATGAAAAAATACACCTTGACAAGTGCACATGATTCATAGTGGAATAGTGTCTTAACAGGACTTGCTAAAAGACCAATCCAATATTCTAATGGGATGAAAGCGCTGCCGCACTTAAATACGGCAATGCCTACGTATGCTATTATTATAAACAATATAATTTTCATACACAATCAATTTATCAAATAGTTACAAATAATTGTATTTTGAAGGAGAAAAAGAACATCATGTCCAAACAAATCCATGAATTCAACGATATCATCCGCAAACTCCGTAAAAACCTTTTTGGCAAAGGTCCAGAACGCATCCATACGGTTTTCGTCAACGAGATGGCCATTTCTACGCTTCATGGAAATTTGAGCCCCTCAGAAGAATTTATTGCACGGACGCCGGAAGGCAGGGAAATGGTCCATGCCGCCCGTACGCGGATGATCCAAAGCGTTTATGCAGAAGCAGCGCCGGAAGGCATGGAAGAACTGGTCGGCGCAAAATTCATCCACCTTTTCTCCGACATCAAAGTGGAAGATGATATCGCCGTGTCTGTTTTTTTATTCGACCGTCCGATCGACCAAAAAGCGGATTCGGGAGGGAAAATAGATGGCGCAAGATAAAACACGCACCATCCGCCGCTATGAGCGGGGCACATTCGTTGAAAAAGAAGACCGGGTTGTCGTCGAACAGCCGCTGACGATCAAAATCAATGGCAAAGAATTCATCACGATTGTCTGCTCGCCGGAATACGTGGAAGAAATGGCCATCGGTTTTTTAGCATCTGAAAAGATCATCCCGAATTACAAGGACATCGAAGAAATCCGCGTGGATGAAAAAAGCGGAATCGTCCACATCACCGCAGCCAAAGTTTATCCGTTTTTTGAGCAGCTGCAGAATAAGCGTTTTATCAGTTCATGCTGCGGGATGAGCCGCCAAGGATTCGTCTTTGCGCACGATGCGATGATTGCGAAAAAAATGGACAGCACACGCGTAACGCTGACGCCGGAAAATTGTTTCAGCCTGATGGAGCAGCTGGCGGACTCCGCGGAAATGTTCAAAAAGACAGGCGGCGTCCACAATGCTGCGCTTTGCGATGCGAATGGCATCATCGTATCGCGCATGGACATCGGGCGGCATAACGCACTCGACAAAATCTATGGTCACTGCCTGATGAACGACATCAGCGTGGCAGACAAAGTCATTGTTTTCAGCGGCCGCATCTCTTCTGAAATTTTGCTGAAAGTCGCGAAAATCGGCTGTGAAATCGTATTGTCGAAGTCTGCCCCGACAGAACTGGCGTTGGCACTTGCAGAAGAACTGGGCATCACGACAGTCGGTTTTATCCGCGGCCAATCTTTTAATGTCTACACTAATCCGCAGCGCATCGTCGGTGCGTAGCAGCTTTTTCTTGAAAAGAAAAAAGGGTGACAAACAAATACCGCGGTGCTATGATTCTAAACGTCTTAATATTTTGAAATCGGGCATCGCGCATTTTTGGATTATTTTGGCATATGTATTTTTTGCTTTAAAAAGTAAGCGTTTCCGAAAACTGATGAATTAGACATTCTAAGTTCATTTTACATAAGCATAAATAAGATTTTAGGAGGCAAGCGCAAGATGAAAAAGAAACCGAAAAACAGGTGGCTTATTGCCTTATCGGCAGTCGGCATCCATATCTCCATCGGCTCTGTTTACGCCTGGAGCAATTTCACGAATCCATTGATTGACCAATTCGGCTGGACCACGAGCCAAGTACAGCTTACGTTCAGCATCGCTATTTTATTTTTGGGCTTATCCGCTGCATTTTTCGGCAGCTTTGTAGAAAAATACGGTCCGCGCAAAGCCGGTCTGGTCGCTGCCATCTTTTTCGGAACAGGCATTATCGGCTCTGGATTTGCAGTCGGCTTGTCGTCATTGCCGCTGCTGTATGTGTTTTACGGCGCGCTTGGGGGCATCGGACTCGGCATCGGGTACATCGCACCGGTTTCAACGTTGGTCAAATGGTTTCCGGACCGACGCGGACTGGCGACCGGGCTTGCCATCATGGGCTTCGGCTTTGCGGCTGCCATCAGCAGCCCGATCATGGAAATGCTGATCACTTCGGTCGGCCTCGAAAGCACATTTTACATTTTAGGTGCTTCTTACCTGACAATTATGGTGCTGTCTTCGCTATACCTTGAAAAACCGCCGGAAGGCTGGATGCCTGCGGGCTTCCAAGAAAAACTCGATACCGGCAAAGTTCAGCGCAAAACGGATTTGGCTGAGCTGACAGCGAACGAAGCTGTAAAAACGAAACGCTTTTACTATTTGTGGTTTATGCTCTTTATCAACGTCACGTGCGGCATCGCAATCCTGTCAGCCGCTAAACCGCTGGCAATCGACAGCATCGGCATGACGACAGTGCAAGCTGCGGCATTAGTCGGCGTGCTTGGCATATTCAACGGCCTTGGCCGCTTAGGCTGGGCGACAATTTCCGATTACATCGGGCGCCCGAACACGTATACTGCGTTCTTTGTCATCCAAATTGCATTATTTGCGTTATTGCCATTCACGACAAACGCTTTGCTGTTCCAAGTGATGCTGGCTATCGTCTATACTTGCTACGGCGGCGGGTTCGCTTCGATCCCGGCGTACATCGCAGATATTTTCGGCACGAAACAATTGGGCGCAATCCACGGCTATATTTTGACTGCCTGGGCTGCAGCCGGGCTTGCGGGTCCAATGTTTGCAGCATACATGAAAGACCAGACAGGCAGCTACGAAGGAAGTTTGCTGTTTTTCGCGGGCCTCTTCGTCATCGCTTTGATTATTTCCCTGGTTATTCGAGTGGATATAAAACGGATCCGTTCGCTTACTAAAAAATCTTCAGTCAAACCTGTCAACAAAGTGGTCAGTGAGTAATTTCGAAAACAATCGGCCGTGGAATCTTCGGATTTCACGGCCGATTTTTATTGTTTCATCAAATTTGCTGTAAAGTTTTCTGGCTTTCTTGAATGTTATTGGCGTAGAATGGCAATATTGATAGGAAAATTCATTAAAACCTTTTGTTGATAGAGGAAGTGGCATAATGCGATTGAAAAATAAATTCATGCTGTTGGCTTTATCAAGTTTTTTCGTGGCTGCCTGTGCTGCACAGCCTGCAGCCAAAGAAGAAACCTTGATGGTGTCGGCGGCTTCAAGTTTATCCGGTGCCATGGATGAGCTGGCAGCCGGTTTTGAACAGGTCAATCCCGGAATCGCCATTGTCACGAATCTAGGTTCGTCCAGCAAACTGAGAAGCCAGATCGAAAACGGTGCACCTGCTGATGTCTTTTTATCAGCGAGTGCAGAAGATGTGGAGCTCTTGGTGGAAGACGGGTTAGCGGACGTTAAAAGCGTGTCACCGTTTGCCGGGAATCAATTGGTGCTGGCGTCATCTTCTGAAATTGGGGAAGCTCCAGATGTGAAATCCATGTTAGCGTCTTTCGACGGGACGTTTGCCATTGCGGAACCCGCCAGCGTTCCGCTAGGGGGCTATACAAAAAAAGCCTTGGAAGCGATTGGAATGTGGCAGCCTTTGGAAGGGCAGTTGATATATGCGAAAGACGCCCGCCAAGTCGTGACGTATCTGGAAAGCGGCAATGCAAATGCGGGAGTCATTTACGCATCTGATGCAGCTTTGTCGGAAACCGTTAAAAACATGGACAAAATGCCGCTGGAAAGTGTGGAAATCAATTACCCGGCTGCCCTGCTTTCGAATTCGGAGCAACCGGATCATGCCGGAAAGTTCCTGGCTTATCTATTATCTGAAGAAGGGCAGGCCATCATTGAGGAATATGGGTTTTTGACGGCAGAAAGGCTGCAGCCATGACGCCATACGATTTGTCTCCATTGTTCTTATCGCTGAAAGTTGCGGGTATTTCGACAATCTGTGTGTTCATTGTCAGCATCGCATTGGCCCGATTGATGGTAAGAAAAGAATTTTTTGGCAAAAGCATAGTCGATGCCTTCATTCTTTTGCCGCTTGTGCTCCCGCCGACAGTAATCGGGTTTGCGCTCATCGTGCTGTTCGGGGTCAATGGACCGCTGGGCATCTTGCTGGAAAACCTTTTCGGTTTCCGCGTGGTCTTTACGTGGATCGGGGCAGCCATTGCTTCGTTTGTTGTATCGCTGCCGCTCATGTACCAAAGTGTGCTTGCAGCTTTTGAAAAAGTGGACCCGCGATGGGAAAACGTCGGACGGACGATGGGCGTTTCAGAATGGCGCATATTCCGGACTGTGACCTTCCCGCTTGCCTGGCCAGGCATCCTGGCCGGCGTGATCTTGGCCTTTGCACGGGCGATCGGAGAATTCGGCGCAACGCTGATGATTGCCGGCTACATACCGGGGGTGACAGAAACCATCCCGTTGGCGATTTATTTCGCGTATGAAGCGGGACAAATGGACAAAGCCATTTTTTGGGTCGTCATAATTTCGGCGCTTGGCGTCGCTGCGATCGGCTGGGTCAATTATTGGCGCAGGAAAAACGCCATCCGCATTGGAAGGGAATGACGTCGAATGCTTACTGTAGATTTCACGAAAAAACTGGATCATTTTACCTTGTCAATGGCGTTTTCGATGAACGATGAAATCGTGGCGTTGATTGGGCCATCAGGTTCCGGGAAAACGACACTGCTCAATTGCATCGCCGGCATCACGCAGCCGGATGCAGGAATCATTGCATTGAACGGCACGGTTTTTTATCAAAGCGGCCAAAAGCCATTGAAAATACAGAAACGGAAGACTGGTTATTTGTTCCAGGATTATGCCTTATTTCCGCATCTTTCGGTGGAAGAAAACATCTTATACGGCACCAAGCGGGGCAGTGATTTGTCGCATATCACCGCATTATCAAAACTGCTCGGCATCTCGGGATTGCTGGCTAAATACCCGCATCAAATCTCCGGCGGGGAAAAACAGCGGGTCGCGTTAGCCCGGGCGTTGGCGGCGAAGCCGGATATTTTGCTGCTGGACGAGCCTTTTTCCGCTTTGGATGATGATACGCGGGCGAGGTGCCAGGAAGAACTGCATAAAATTCACGAGCAATGGAAGATACCGGTGATTTTTGTGACCCATTTAAAAGCGGATGCCGAAAAACTTGCAGACCGCATTATCAAAGTGGATCAAGGACAAATGACAGAACAAGGATTGTTGGAAAGAGGTGGGGTTGTTGGAACAGAGATACTCAAGGCAGATTTTATTTAACCCGATCGGTGCTGAAGGGCAGGCATCCATTCAACAGGCCGTCATCACGATTATCGGCTGCGGGGCATTGGGCTCAGCAATTGCAGAGTCGATGGTACGTGCCGGAGCCGGCGAAATCCATCTGGTGGACCGGGATTATGTCGAGTTTTCAAATCTGCAGCGCCAGCAGCTATTCACGGAAGAAGATGCGCAAGCGATGACACCGAAAGTGGTGGCAGCTGAAAAAAGGCTGAAAGCAATCAGGAAAGACCTTCAACTCCATACATATCTTGAAAACCTAGATGCCGCATTGATGGAAACACTCATCAAAAAAAGCACCCTTGTGATGGATGCTACAGATAATTTCGAAACGCGGCTATTGATCAATGATGCCAGCGTCAAATATGGCGTGCCTTGGATTTACGGCGCTTGCGTCGGCAGTTCCGGGGCTGTTTTTCCGTTCGTTCCGGGACAAGGTTCCTGTTTCCGCTGTTTGGTTCCAGTGCTGCCAGCGGTCAATGAAACCTGTGACACAGTGGGCATCATTTCACCCTCTGTCCAGGTGACTGCCGCTTTGCAATGTGCGGAAGCGATGAAATGGCTGAGCGGAAACAAACAGGCCATGAGGAAAAAAGTGCATTATTTCAATTTATGGGACAATACCCAATACGATATCGGCATCGTGCGCATCAAAAACCCCACCTGTGAAACTTGTGGTGAGAACCCGAAATTCCCTTCACTTGCACGGAATTCGGAAGGCCTGTACGCCGTATTATGCGGCAGAGAAGCGGTCCAGATTTTGCCGGATCCGGAGCGCAGCATTTCGCTCGATGACGCGGAATTTGCAGCACGCAGGATGGGTGCTGAAGTGAAGCGCACACCTTATTTTGTCCAGATGCAGGCACTTGGTTTTCGAATGGTGTTTTTTGGGAACGGACGCATGATCATCCACGGCATCCGCAATATAGCGGAAGGCCGAAAAATTTATCATCAGCTTTTTGGCTAGACTGAAGGAGGCTCTACAATGTCAGAAATTTTTCACTTGGAACAGCGCATCAGCATCGCGATTGTGACGGTCAGTGATACACGCAGCCTTCAAACAGACGAAAGCGGGCAGCTGATCCGAAAATTGGCACAAGAAAAAGGCCTTGTCATCGCGGCTTATGAAATCGTCAAGGATGATGCAGAAGAAATCCGGAAAACAGTTTCCCGACTGCTCGAACTTGAAAGGGTTGATGCCGTCATTACGACAGGCGGCACGGGCATTGCCAAACGGGATGTCACATATGAAGCGGTAACGCCGTTATTTGAGAAGGAGCTTCCAGGTTTTGGCGAGCTTTTCCGTTTCCTCAGCTATACAGAAGACATCGGATCGAAGGCGCTTCTAAGCCGTGCCGCAGCCGGAACTTCTGTCCATAAAGCGCTGTTCGTTTTGCCTGGATCGCGTGGCGCCGTCCGCCTGGCCATGGAAAAGCTCATTTTGCCGGAAATCCGGCACATTGTCTTTGAATTGACGAAACATCTTCAAGCGCGTGAATAATCGCCGGATTTTCCGCCGCTTTTGTGCAGCAGCATTGTCGGTCCGATGACCATTTCTTTACCGGCAGCTTTGCACATATCGTAAATGGTCAGTGCAGCGGCTGAAGCAGCGGTCAACGCTTCCATTTCAACGCCTGTCGGGCCTTTGGTTTTGACGGTGGTGGATAAAATGACTTCGTAATGGCCTCGTTTTTCATCGACATCCCATTCGAATTCGATATCTACGCCGCTCAGCGCCAGCGGATGGCACATCGGTATGATCTGCGCTGTGTTTTTCGCTGCCATGATGCCGGCGACTTGCGCTACTGCAAATACATCGCCTTTTTTATTGGACCCGTCCCTGATCTGGCTGTAAATGTTTTGGTTAACGATGACGGAAGTTCGTGCGCGGGCGATGCGGACAGTCTCTGCTTTATCGGAAACGTCGACCATTTTAGCGCGGCCCTGCGTATTGAAATGCGTTAGTTCGTTCACAGAAATCATCCTTTTCACATATAATGATGAAAGTATAACATGGATTTTAAGGAGATGTAGCCAGTGGTTGAAAAGCGAATACCGATGCAAGTGAAAGATGCGGTTGACTTGGTCATGAGCCATGCCGGCAGTTTAGAGACCGAAAGTGTGGCATTAGAAGACAGCTACGGGCGCATTTTGGCGCAGCCATTGACGGCGACAACGGATGTACCGCCTTTCAATCGGTCGCCGTACGACGGCTATGCCATCAGGTCAGCCGATACTGCGGGAGCATCAGGCACTTCCCGTATCCCTTTCAATGTCATCGATCATATCGGCGCCGGCGAAGTTTCAAGAAAAACGCTGAATGCCTTTGAAGCCATCCGGATCATGACGGGAGCCCAGTTGCCTGCAGGTGCGGATGCGGTCGCGATGTTTGAGCAGACGGTTGAAAATGGGCAGTCGTTCACGCTCCGCAAACCTTTTAACAAGCTTGAAAACGTGTCGCTGCAAGGCGAGGATGTGGCACATGGGGAAGAGGTCATCGAAAGCGGCAATCTCATCAACCCGGGAACGATCGCTTTATTGGCGACTTTCGGCTATAGCCAGCCCCAAGTGGCGAAATTGCCGACAGTAGGCATTTTGTCGACGGGCACCGAGCTGCTGTCTGTAGGCGATGCGCTGGTGCCGGGCAAAATCCGCAACAGCAACGGACCGATGATCATGGCACAATTAAAGCGCATGGGCATCCCTTGCAAGATGTACGGCATGTCGATCGACAATCTGGATGAGAGCTTTGAAGCGGTCCAAAAAGCGGCACAAGAAACCGATTGCCTCATCACGACGGGCGGTGTGTCGGTCGGCGATTTCGATTTTCTGCCAGCGATCTACGAGCGCTTGGGCGCGAAAGTGCTGTTCAATAAAGTCGCCATGCGCCCGGGCAGTGTCACGACAGTCGCTGTCGCAGACGGCCGGTTCTTGTTCGGCTTGTCCGGCAATCCATCCGCGTGCTTTACCGGATTTGAATTATTCGTCCGTCCGGCGCTGCTGAAAATGATGGGTGCGGAAAAACCTTTCTTGCCTCATACTACAGCTTTTTTATCGGAGGATTTTGAAAAAGCCAATCCTTTTACACGCTTTATCCGCGCGGTATACGATGGCGAAACAGTTCGCCCGGCTGGATTTAATAAGTCGAATGCTGTATCATCTATCGCACGAGGCAATGCATTGATCGTCCTGCCTGGGGGAACCCGGGGCTTTGTAAAAGGGGACCGCGTCGATGTCTTGCTCCTCGGAGTGGAAGAAGGTGCCGCCAAGTGGATGGTTTGACAGTCCTGCAAGTAGTGGGTTTTAAAGACAGCGGCAAAACGACGTTGATGCTCGAGCTGATCCGTCAGGCGGCGGCAAGCGGCAAAACCGTTGCGGCAGTAAAGCACCACGGCCATCCCGAACCGCTGGATATGCCCCCGGCAACAACCGATAGCATGCGCTTTTTCAACGGCGGTGCTGCGGCTTCCGTCGTCTTTGGCGGCGGGGTCATTCAACTGCACGTCCAAAAGAAAGAGGCAGCTGTAGAAGAGTTGGTCGCCATGGCTGCAACTGCTGATACTGATTTTATCTTTATCGAAGGGTTCAAAGATGCACCCTATGAAAAAATAGTACTGATCCGCTCCGACAGCGATTGGGAGAAATTGAAATCGCTCAGCCGCATAGCGCTCGTCATTGGACATGAAGGCGTAAGTGCTGCCCATGGAGCTGTAATTGGCCGAAATGAAAGTGATCGAATTTCAGGATGGTTCGCGGATTGGATAGAGAGGAAATCGACATGAAAACATTTGAAATTGTTTCACATAAGATTGAACCGCAGCAATACGCGGACATGGTCTTGCGTCCGGAAGCGGGAGCAGTGACTCTCTTCACCGGCCATGTACGCGAATGGACGAAAGGCGTGAAAACGCTGTATCTGTCGTATGAAGCATACATACCAATGGCAGAAAAAAAGCTGGCGCAAATCGGAGCGGAAATTGAAGAGCGGTGGCCAGGCACTAAAACCGCCATTGCCCATCGCATCGGAGAACTGGCCATAAGCGACATCGCTGTTGTCATCGCCGTTTCGTCACCTCACCGTAAAGCAGCCTACGAAGCGAATGAATACGCCATCGAACGCATTAAGGAAATTGTGCCGATCTGGAAAAAGGAAATTTGGGAAGACGGCGAAGAATGGATTGGCGACCAGAAAAAGAAACCAGGAGGTGCCGTATGATTACTGTGCATTATTTTGCTGGACTAAAGGAATTGACAGGGGTTGCACGAGAACAAGCAGATTTGTCAGGCCGGACAGTTGAAGAACTATGGCAATGGGTTTCAGAAAAATACCCGGGCATTGAAGCCGGAGCAGCGCGAGTTGCCGTGAACGAAGAATACGCATTGCTGGAAGATCGATTGGAAACAGGCGATGTCGCGGCATTCATTCCACCGGTCAGCGGAGGATGAATGAAACGATCGGAGTTTTGCTTGCCGGCGGCTTGTCAAGGCGTTTCGGCTCGCCGAAAGCTTTTGCCGAACTGGATGGCAGAGCCTTTTACGAATATGCTTATGCTGCATTGGCGGCAGTCTGCAGCCACGTCGTCGTCATTACCCGGCCCGAATTAAAGGGCCGCTTTCCCGGCAACCTGGATGTCATAAGTGACAATCCAAATTTTGCAGGCAATGGGCCGCTTGCCGGCATCTACACGGCGATGTCCGAGCGGCCAGCGCGCCAATATCTTGTGTTGCCATGCGATATGCCGTTCATCAGCGCTTCGGAAACAGCGGCTTTTATGGATTTGGCATCAGAAAAAATGGACATCACGGCAATTAGTGCCGACGGCCACAATATACCGTTATTCAGCCTGTGGAATGCCGGCGTCCTGGATCTGTTGGAAACGGACCTCGAAAATGGCCAATTGCGGGTAATGGAATTTATGGCGAAAGTCCAAACTGAATGGCTTGATAGTTCGGCAGTCGGCGGCTTCGACGCTTTTCGCAACATCAACACACCGGATCATTTGAAAGGAGCCGATGAACATGGCAGTGAAACCCATACAAGACCGATTTGAACGGCCAATACGTGATTTGCGCATTTCGGTGACGGACCGCTGCAATTTCCGCTGCTCCTATTGCATGCCGAAAGAAGTGTTTGGCGATGACTATGCGTTTTTGCCGAAACAGGAATTATTGACGTTTGAGGAAATCCATCGCCTTACTACCGTATTTGCAGCGATGGGCGTGAAAAAGATCAGATTGACTGGCGGCGAACCCCTTATGCGGCGCGGGCTTCCGGATTTGGTCAAATCAATCCTTTCCGTAGATGGAATTGAAGACATCGGCTTGACGACAAACGGCTTGTTGCTCGGTGCGCATGCCGAAAATTTATACGCAGCAGGGCTTCGGCGCTTAAACATCAGTTTGGATGCTTTAACCCCAGAGCTTTTTGGCGAATTGAACGGCCGAGGCGTGAAGCCCGATCTGATATTAAAGCAAATCGACTTCGCACAGCAGATCGGTTTTGACATCAAAGTCAATATGGTCGTGCAAAAAGGGGTCAACGAAAGCGAAATCCTGCCAATGGCAGCGTATTTCAAAGAGCGGGGCATCACGCTCCGTTTTATCGAATTCATGGATGTCGGCAATGACAATGGCTGGAGCTTTAAAAAAGTCGTGACCAAAAAAGAGATTTTGGAAAAGCTCCAGGCTGTCTATGATCTCGAACCAGTCGAAGAAGATTATTACGGCGAAGTGGCGAAACGTTACCGGTTCGCCGGCAGCGAATCGCAAGTCGGCTTTATCACGTCCGTGTCGGAATCGTTTTGTTCGACTTGCACACGCGCACGCTTATCGTCCGATGGCAAATTCTACACGTGCCTTTTTGCCGATTCCGGGTTCGATATCCGTGAATTGGTTCGCGCCGGCTTGGACGACGCGGAATTATTGCGCCAAATCAGTGCGGTATGGCAGCGTCGCGACGACCGCTATTCAGACGAACGCACCGAACTGACAGCGAAAAACCGCAACAAAATCGGCATGTCCTATATCGGCGGCTGATTAAACTTTCTGCACAATATAAGGTGGACAAGATCCGTTCTCAAACGGCCTCTTGTCCACCTTTTTTATTTCGTATAATCCGAATGAAACTTGGAACTGCGAAGAACTTTCTGCTTATGTTCCTGTCTATTCTCACTAAGATATCATTCGATATGGAGCAAAACTGCGTAGAAAACCTTACTGCTCCTGTCCCTGTCTCTGTCTCTGCATCGCTGCGCTAGCTTCGAGACATTTAAGACCGTTGCTGCGCTAGCTTCGGGACAAAAAGTACGTTGCAGTGCTACGCACTTCGTCGCAAAGAATTGCCCTCGCAGGCTTCGGTCAACTCTTGCCCGGGGCAAGCGAGGCAGTTTTACGAAATATCGATACTTAATTTTCATTAGTTCAACAAATAGTAAGAATAAAAAAACATGCCGAAGCTAAAAAATTCCAGACTATATTAAAAGAGTGCTAGTGATAGCGCTTTCATTAAAAATTTCTGAATTTATAATTAAGGAGTAATGAAATATACCTAAAGAAGAGGGGTTAAGAAATGGGCAAACGGTTTAAAGGGTTCACGCTATTATTGATGGTCATGATTTTTGCCTTGATTGCAGCTGGCTGCAACTCAGGAGATTCAGATTCAGGATCGGGTTCAGGCGGCGGAAGCGGCGTCGACGTAGGAATTATCCTGCCGACAAAAGATGAGCCACGCTGGGTACAGGATGAGCAGCGCTTTAAAGATGCTTTAGCGGATTCGGATTACTCAACAGAAATTCTATTCAGCCAAGGATCTTCAGCAAAAGAAAAAGAAAATGTTGAAGCATTGCTGAACAAAGGCATCAAAGTATTAATCATCACACCGCATGACGGAGCAGCGGCAGCAGCGGCTGTAGAAGCAGCGAAGAAAGATGATGTCACAGTCATCGCTTATGACCGTTTGATCACAGATACGGATGCAGTGGATTATTACGTTACATTCGACAGCTTGGCTGTTGGTGCAGCACAAGCGCAATACTTGCTCGACAACATCGATGGATCTGGCGTACCGCTTTACTTGTATGCCGGTGCAGCATCTGACAACAACGCATTCCTATTCTTCGAAGGCGCATGGAAAGTGCTTCAGCCGAAAATCGCTGACGGCACATTGGTCATTGCCAACTCAAGCGAAGCGGAAGCGTTGAAAGACTCTGCAGACTTGTCGCGTGAAGACCTAGGTAAAATCATCGGCCAGGTTACGACAAACTGGGATCCGAACGAAGCCAAAAACAAAGCACAAACGCATTTAACTGCAGCATCTGATGCACAAAAAGGCGACGTCGCAATTTTGGCGCCGAACGATGGCACAGCACGCTCGATTGCCGATGTATTCGCTTCAGACAGCGCAGTGACGAACTATCTATTGACTGGCCAAGATGCTGAGAAAGCATCGATCCAATACATCATTGACGAAAAACAATCGATGACAGTATTCAAAGATGTTCGCACATTGGTAGAAGATGCGATGGGCATGGCAATTGAAGTGCTTGACGGCAACACGCCAGAAACTACTGGTACTTACGACAACGGCCAAGTGGAAGTCAAAGCAAAACAGACTGACGTTATCGTTGTGGACAAAGAGAACGTCAAGCAAGAATTGATCGACTCAGAGTACTACGATGCAAGCGAATTTACAGGCCTCGAATAAAAACGGAATATGAAAAGGAATAGTGATAGATTTTTCTATCACTATTTCTTGATTACATAGCATTTTCAGCAGGGAGGCGATCGAATGAGCGACTATATATTGGAAATGAATAATATTACAAAGCAGTTTACCGGAGTGAAGGCATTGTCCGATGTCAGTTTCAAAGTGAAGAGAGGCGAAATTCATTGCTTGATCGGTGAAAATGGCGCAGGGAAATCGACGTTGATGAAGGTGTTAAGCGGCGTTTATCCTTACGGCACATACGAAGGCGATATTGTCTTTGAAGGGCAGGTCCAGAAGTTCAACACCGTAAACGACAGTGAAGCGGCTGGAATCGGCATCATTTATCAGGAGCTTGCATTGTTTCCGGATCTTTCCGTTTACGAAAACATTTTCGCAGGCAATGAAATTAAAAAAGGTCCGTTCATTGATTGGAACCAGACGATCACCGAAGCTGGAAAATTGCTGAAAAAAGTAAAGCTGAAAGTGAAACCAGAAGTGCTTATCAAAGATCTGGGCGTCGGCAAGCAGCAGCTCATCGAAATTGCGAAAGCATTGAGCAAAGACGTCAAATTGCTGATCTTGGATGAGCCGACAGCAGCGCTGAACGAAGACGACAGCGAAAATCTGCTGGAATTGCTGAAAGAGCTGAAAAGCCAGGGCATCTCTTGCATCATGATTTCGCATAAGTTGAAAGAAGTGATTTCCATCGCTGACAAAGCGACCATTTTGCGGGACGGCAAGACGATCTGCACGCTGGATGCGGCAAAAGGCGAGATCAAGGAAAACTTGATCATCAAAAACATGGTCGGGCGTGACATCGAAGACATTTATCCGAAACGGCCGGACAAAAAAATTGGTGATACTGTACTCGAACTGAAAAATTGGTCGGCTTATGACATCGAGCTGGGCCGCAATGTTGTCAAAAATGCCAACCTGCAGCTGAAAAAAGGGGAAATCATCGGCATTGCCGGTTTGATGGGATCTGGCCGCACGGAACTTGCGCAAAGTATTTTCGGCAACCCGAAAGGCTATAAACTGGATGGTGAATTATTGGTTTTTGGCGACAAGAAAAAATTCAAGCACACAAGCGACGCCATCAAAGCGAATATCGCCTATGTAACGGAAGACCGCAAAGGCGATGGCCTGTTCCTCATCCAGGACATCAAAAGCAATGTCTCTGCTGCGCATTTAAAAGGGATTTCGCATAAGGGCATCTTGAATTTGAACGAAGAAGTCAAAGTCGGCACCGATTACAAAAACAAGCTCCATGTCAAAGCGAACTCGCTCGAACAGATTGTCGGCAAACTCAGTGGCGGCAATCAGCAAAAAGTATCGCTCGGCAAATGGCTTTTTACCGGGCCGAAGATTTTGATTTTGGACGAGCCGACGCGCGGCATTGATGTCGGGGCAAAATTCGAGATTTACACGATCATGAACGAATTGATCAATGAAGGCTTGAGCATCATCATGATTTCCTCGGAACTCGGGGAAGTGCTCGGCATGAGCGACAGGGTCTATGTCATGGCCGAAGGCGCGATCAAAGGGGAATTGGATATATCAGAAGCAACGCAAGAATCGATCATGGAACTCGCTACGCAATAGGAGGTTAAAAGGATGAATTATTTTTCGGAAGCAAAAACATTATTAAAAGAAAATATACGCGAATACGGAATGTATATAGCGCTTGCTGTCATCATGCTGGTTTTTGCAATCCAGACGGACGGTTTGTTCTTGTCCTCAAGGAACATCAGCAATTTGCTGGATTCTGCGGGCTATATCGCCGTATTGGCAGTCGGTATGACATTGGTCATCGTCATCCGGCACATTGATTTATCAGTCGGGTTTTTAGCCGGGTTTCTTGGAGCGGTAGCTGCCATCTTCCTGACCCAGATGGGCGTTTCGGTGTTCATCACCATTCCGGTCATTTTGGTTTTCGGCGCGTTGATCGGCCTCGTAAACGGCGTGCTGATTGCGAAAGTCGGTATTCCGGCGTTCGTTGCAACCTTGGCCGGGATGCTCATATTCCGCGGTGCGCTTTTGCAAGTCACGGAACGGACCGGCACGATTATCGTCAACGATGACGGTTTCAATGCAATCGGCAATGGGTTCATCCCATCGCTGATGGAGATCAACGGCTTGCACTTATTGACGCTGCTAGTCGGTGTGGTCGGCATCCTTTTCTATATCTACAGCGAGTTTTCCACACGCAGAGATAAGATGAAATACGGCTTTGAAGTCATGTCCATCGGCTTATTCATCACGAAGATCGTTTTGATTTCCGCAATCATCGCTTACATCACGTGGCTTTTAGCTGGCTATAACGGATTTTCATGGACAGTGATCATCATGCTGGGCGTCGTCGTCATCTACCATTTCCTGACGACGAAAACAGTTCTTGGCCGCCACATTTACGCAGTCGGGAGCAACCCGGAAGCTGCACATCTCAGCGGCATCAATGTCAATAAAATCACCTATTTCGTGTTTGGTTCGATGGGTATGCTTGCAGCCCTTTCAGGAATCCTGTTCACGTCGCGCCTGCAATCGGCAACGACGACAGCCGGAACATTGTTTGAGCTAGATGCGATCGCGGCTGCTTATGTCGGCGGCGTATCGTCTGCAGGCGGCGTCGGCAAAGTGACCGGCGCGATCATCGGGGCAATCGTTATGGCTTCGTTGTCGAGCGGGATGAACTTGCTGGGTGTCGGCATTTCCTATCAATACATCATCCGCGGGGGTGTTTTGGCAGCAGCTGTTATATTCGATGTCATGACCCGAAGAAAAAGAGGATAAATCCCTAAAAACGGCGCCAGGCATCCTTGCAAAAGGGAGCCCGGCGCCGTTTAAACTTGCTATTGTGAATTTTTCTTCAAATGGTAAGATGATATCAGTCTACAGCAAAGGAGGCAGCTTGCATGAGGAAAAAAGTGATCATTGTCCTCCTGTCATTAAGTGCTATCTTTCTGGTATTCACGATCGCTTCCGCAGAAAAAGTGTTCCGGCCGAGCACCGAGCTGCCGAAATCGGTTTCGACAACCAATGGCAGCCCGCGTCTTGTTCTCATTACGCAAGAATTGGAAACTTCATTTTGGGACGAGGTGGCTGCAGGAGCGAAAAATATGGCGCTTGAAGAAGGAGCCCAACTTGATGTTTGGGGCAGCTACGGCACGAATTCAGATGAATTTCTGAAAAAATTGGAATTGGCGATTCATTCGAAGATGGACGGCATCATTGTACAGGGGCTGGACACTGAAGCGTTCAATGAATTGACGAAAGTAAAAGCGGCATTTTATGGCATTCCCATCATCACCGTTGCAAACGACGTGCCAAAACAGGAAAGCTTGCGCAAAACATACGTCGGTTCCGACCAGTTCGATGCAGGCAATCTCCTGGCGAAGGAATTATTGATAGATATGGAACACCAGGGCGAAATCATTATCTTGTCCGATGAAGATTCCCAATACTACCAGCAGCAGCGCATCGCAGGAATGATGGATGTTTTTAAAGCTTATCCGGCTGTCACCGTAACGAACAGCCAAACCTCCAGTTCGAAAGAACAAGTCGTTGCTGCTGCCCAGGACTTTCTGAACAAAAGCCCGGACGCCAAAGGCATCGTTGCAGTCAATGCGAATCACTTGGCTGCGATGCTGCAGGAGATTTCACGCCGGACACAAGTGGAACCTTATCACATCTATTCTTTTGACGACGGCCCCGATGCTTTAGCGCTGTTGGAACAAGGCGAAGTGGATGCATTGATTAGGCAATCGCCAGAGGAAATGGGCAAAAAAAGTGTTGAACTGATGATAGACTGGATAGCCAGTGAATCGGAGCCTCTGGATACAGAAGGCTATATCACAGACATTGAATTGGTGAAAAGAGTGGATGGTTCCTGATGAAGACAATACAGCAAAAAATCTGGATGCTTGTCGCCATCGTCCTGTTTGTTATGATTGCGATTTGGTTGACCCTGACATTTTATAACCAAAAAACGCAAGACCAATACAACGAAATTTTGCAGCGCTACCTGGAAATGAATGAAGTGACGAATGCAAGCCAGCAAGTGATTACGGATTTGAATAATTTTCTGATTGACCCTTCATTCAATAACGAAAGCAGTCTGAGCAGTAGCACTAGAAATGTGTTGGCTGCGCAATCGGCCGTGTCCGAGCTGCGCAATGAAGAAAATGATTTTATCCTGACCAATTACATTAACCTGATCGACAGTTTTTTAGAGACGGTTGAACGCTCTGTGAGTTATCAAAACGCCGGCGATGCAGATTCATCGCTGGCGGAGTTTTCAGAAGCCAACCGCATATCGACGTATATTTCTGAAATGACCTTGTCGATTATTGATTCGGAATTGAAATCGTACGAGTCATTTTACCGCGATATTATCGCCAAGTCCGATGACCTCAATCAAATGGGCATTTGGCTTTTCCTGATGATGACTTCATTTCTGTTATTGCTGGCGTATTTGTTCTCGTTGAGCATCACGCGGCCAGTCCATCAATTGCGCAAAGCCGCAAACGAATTATCGAAAGGCAGGTTTGATTTGCCGATCAAAGTCGATTCCAATGATGAAATTTCGTTCCTGGCAAGGACTTTTGACAATATGCGCGTCAGCGTCAATAACCTTTTTGCTGAAACGCAGATGAAAGCTCAATTGGAAATCGAGCTGCAGGAAAATAAGTTATTGCTGCAGGAAAGCCAGCTGCGCATCCTGCAAAGCCAGATCAATCCGCATTTTCTGTTCAATACCTTAAACACCTTGTCCAAAAAAGCGTATTTGGAAGGGTCCGAAGAAACAAGCGATTTATTGGTGAACGTGGCCGGCCTGTTCCGCTACAATTTGAAACGCATGGACCGTCCCGTCACGCTTTACGAAGAAGTTGTCGTTTTAAAGCAATATATGGAAATTCAGAAAGCCCGTTTTCCAGATCGGCTTCATTTCCACACAGAGGTGGACGACTCCTGCCTGATGATTGAAATACCAGGGCTGACACTGCAGCCGCTCATCGAAAACGCGGTGATCCATGCGATTGAACCGCAGGAAGATGGAGGCCATATCTGGTTTCGCATCATTGACCAGGAAGAAGAAGTCCGGATTGAAATTGAAGACAGCGGCGGCGGCATGAGTTTCGACAAGCGAAAGCAATTGCTTGAAGGAACCATCATTCCCGAAAATGGCCATTCAACTGGCATCGGATTCTCCAATGTCATGAAGCGGCTGGCATTGTTCTACAGCCGCGAGTCAATCGTTTCAATCGACAGCGAAGAAGGCAGAGGCACAAAAATCATGTTGAAACTACCGAAAACAAGGGGGATTGCAGATGCAGGCGAAGCTGCTGATCGTTGATGACGAACCAATTGAACGCCAGGCCATGCAGGCGATCTTGCAAAAAGCTTTTCCGGACATTGAAATCAAGCAAGCAAAAAACGGCAAAATCGCCATTGACATTGTAGATGACTGGAAACCCGATATCGTCTTTATGGATATCCTGATGCCCGGCATGACAGGGTTGGAAGCAATTTCAACAATCAAGGAAAAACATGAGGATGATATCCAATTTGTTATGGTCACTGCATTTGAAACGTTTGAATATGCCCGCCAAGCCATTAAATTAGGGGTCAAGGATTATTTGCTGAAACCAAGCAAGGCCAGTGATATTGCAGACGCCCTCGGGAAAATATTGGAGCGGCTGAAGCAGCGGGAACAATGGGGGCATCCGATGCTGCATGACCAGCAATCCATTCAAAAAGCGTTGGCGTTAGTCGAAACGGATGTAGTGACTCAATTATTATTTGATCATGTGCATGAAGTGCATATTGATATGCTCATGGAAATGCTGGAAATTCAGCCTTCTGATGAAAAATTCGTAATGGTCGTCATTGTTCCGGAAAGTACAGAACTGAATTATTCGGCGATCAAAGAAAAGCTGAGAAATGCTGGCGGGTTTTGGATGGGAGCCATGTACGGCAGGCAATTGCCCATCATCGTTTTTCGTGATGAAGGCGTGTCTTTCCGTTCCCAGGCGGTAGCGCTTGCCAATCAAGTGCTCGAAATTGCCCGGGAAAAAGGGGACAAAGGATGGTTTATAGGTTTTGGGAATGTCTGCCATTCATTGGAAGAAATCAGGCAGTCCTACCAGGAGTCATTGATCGCGACGATGGATGCCGCATACCGGAATAGCTACCGATTTTATGCCGACGTCCCAAAATTGGCGCATGGCAGCGGTGCACATTCATTGAAACAAGAAGAACGAAAATTCTTTGACTGGATTCGCCTGGGCGAATGGGAGCGTGTCGAACAGGTTTCGGCTTCATTAGTTGAACGGTATGAAGGGCTGGGCACAGAAGTTTTAATAGCGCAGCAGAGGATGCAGGAATTATTATGGGTCACTTCGCGCATCATGGAAGAAATCGGAATTGAATCGGACGTACCGTATTTCACCGTCCAGCCGAAAGATTACCGCATGCTGAAAAAAGAAGCCGCCCAATTAATGGCGCTGCTGAAAAATGCATATTTGATGCATGGAAATCGCCTTGAGGCGGATAAAATTCACCAGATCAGGCAATTTATCATGGACCATTCGCACGAAGACATTTCACTTGAAGCCTTAGCGAAGCAAGTGGATTTGAGCCCGATTTACATCAGCAAAATGTTCAAAGAAAAACTTGGCATCAATTATATTGATTTTTTGACCCAATGCAGGATTGAAAAAACGAAAAAATTGCTTGCCGATCCGGAGCTCAGCTTGAAGGAAATCACGTTTGAAGTCGGCTACCATGACCCGAATTACTTCAGCAAGGTGTTCAAGAAAATGTGTGGAATATCACCGACCGATTACCGGAAATCGATTGTTGGATCCAAGGAATGAGCAAGGGGCTGCTGAAGATGAAAAAACTGGCATCCACCAAGTTCCTGGTTTTATCTGTATTCGTCATTTCTTTACTGATGGCCGCAGGCTGCAGCAAACAGCCTATCCCCGAAGAAACGCATAAACAAACGCCTGTGCAGGATGAGGAAAGCAGTGGGGAACCCGTGAAAATCGGCTTTTCAATGGATACGCTGAAAGAAGAGCGCTGGCTGAAAGACCGTAATTTGTTCAGGCAGGCAGTCGAAAGACTGGGTGCGGAAATTGAAATTCAAGCGGCGAATGGCGACGACTCGCTGCAAATTGCCCAAGCAGAAGAGATGATCAACAAAGGCATCGACGTTTTGGTCATCGTTCCGCATAATGCTGAAGCAGCCGCCGCGATTGTCGCTAAAGCCCATCGCGCTGGCATCAAGGTCTTGTCTTATGACAGGCTTGTCAAAAATGCAGATATTGACTTATACGTCTCGTTTGATAACGAAAGGGTAGGCGAATTGCAGGCGATGGAAATGCTGAAGCAAGCGCCCAAAGGCAAATACGTTTACATTGGCGGTGCGGTGACGGACAATAATGCCCATTTGCTGAAGAAAGGGGCATTCAATGTTTTGCAACCATACATCGACAAAGGCGATATAACGGTCACTTATGATCAGTGGACCGAAGATTGGACGCCGGCAAATGCTTACATCAATATGGGGCAGGCGCTTCAGTCGAACAATAATAAGGTCGATGCGGTGATTGCAGCGAATGATGCCACTGCAGGCGGTGCTATCCAGGCATTAGGCGACCAAGGGCTCAAGGGAGTCGTGCCGGTCGCAGGGCAAGATGCCGAGCTGGCAGGCGTCCAGCGCGTCGCTGTCGGGACGCAGACAATGACAGTGTACAAGCCGATTGATATATTGACTGAGCGTGCCGCCGAACTCGCTATTAAATTAGCGAAAGGCGAGCGCATCGATGTCAACCGGACGGTCAATAACGGGAAAATCGAAGTGCCGTCGATTCTGCTGAACCCGATTGCCGTAGTCGAGTCGAATATTAGCAAAACAATCATTGAAGATGGCTTCCATTCACGGGAAGATATCTATCAGATTGAATAGCATCAGCCGCCGGATCTTGTTCCGGCGGCTTTTTTGCGGCAAAGGCTTATATTAATTGGGAGTTAATGTTAACATTAGTGAAAACATTTCAGGATGGACACAGCGCTTCAGCTGCATCCAAGAAGGAGGGAAAAGATGGCAGCGGAATTTTTCAGCAGGCACCAAGAACGAGATGCCCTTTTGCCCGCAAAGCGCCAACAGCTTTTGGAGAAATGCATGGAAGATTTGACGGCCGACAAAAATGTCCTGGCGGTTTACCTGAGCGGTTCATTGGCAAAGAAAACACATGACCAATATTCGGACATCGATTTGCATATTATCGTCAAAGCCGGCCGTAAAGCGGAATTCATCCTGAATAAGAAAACAAGATCGGAACGATGGGGAGAGGTGCTGTTTCACGAAGGCATTAACCCGGTAGCTCCGTATATCGTCAGCCATTATAGCTGTTTTGTGAAAATCGATAGCTGGTATCATGCCCCGGACGAAATCAAACCGTCGCATTGGCTCCAAAAAGCCCAAATCCTCTATGATCCGGATGATATCTTGAAAGAGATATTGGCCGCATCAGCACATAAAATTTATCAAGTGTCTATAGAAGAAGTGGAAATGTGGAAAGGCAAAGTCCTCGCTTTTGCGCACGAAACCTACCGGGCTGCCATGCGCAATGAATCCTATTACGCAGCGGCAAACTTGGACCGGCTGCTCAGGTACATTGTCTCAGGCTGGTTCATGGAAATGGAACAGCATTTTGACGGCGCTTTCAGCAGCTGGTCAAAAGTCGAAGGCGGCAGAAGCGATTTGAACGAACGGGAATTGGCGCTTCTGAGCCAATGGCAATCAGGCCGCAATACCGAGGACATCATGGCAGTCCTCGAACAGACGGTGCCCGAAATTCTCCGCCTGAATGGCGTATTGAGCCAAAAAGTCGGCATTGAAGAAAACCGGGAGCTTATGGACCGTATTCTGCGCATGGCCTATTAATCGAAGATCAGGGAGTGGACGCAATGCCTTTGGAAATAATCAGGAACGATTTAACAAAAATGCACGTCGATGCCATCGTCAACGCAGCAAATTCAAACCTTCAGATGGGAGGCGGCGTGTGTGGAGCTATATTCCAAGGGGCCGGCGCCAGTGAAATGCAGGCAGCGTGCAAAGAGATCGGCGATTGTCCGACAGGGAACGCGGTGGCGACGCCGGCATTCAACCTGCAGGCGCGCTATGTCATTCATGCAGTAGGCCCCGTATGGCAAGGCGGCGGACAAGGAGAAGAACGGCTTTTGCGGTCCGCCTATTCAACGTCCCTCAATTTGGCGCAGGAGTTGGGCTGCGAATCGATCGCTTTTCCGCTTATCTCATCAGGGATTTACGGCTACCCAAAAGATCAAGCTTTGGAAGTTGCCGTTTCAGAAATCCGCAGATTCCTGCAGGATCACGAGATGCTGGTCTACCTGGTCGTCTTCGACCAAAAATCCTTTGTTATCAGCGAAGCGCTGGCCGATTCCATCAATTCCTATATTGATGAACATTACGTCGAGGAAATGGCTGTCCGCTATCCGCGTTTGGAACAAGAAGTTATTCTTCACGAGGCTGAGACAAAAATTCCGGCTTCTCTTGAAGACTTTCTGGCTGACATCAATGAGCCGTTTTCAGTGCGTTTGCTGCGTTTTATTGATGAAAAAGGCATGGAAGATGTTGAAACGTATAAAAAAGCCAACGTCGACCGCAAGCTGTTTTCTAAAATAAGAAATTCACCTTCCTACACGCCGATGAAAAAAACAATCATCGCTTTTGCCATTGCGCTGGAACTTGATCTGGATGAAACCGAGGAATTATTGGAAAGCGCGGGCTATGCCTTGTCGCGCAGCAATAAATTCGATGTCATCATCGAGTATTTCATCGTCCATGAAAAGTACGATATATACGAAATCAATGAAGCCTTATTTTCTTTCAATCAAGCGCTTTTGGGCGCGTGATCCGAATGCCTTTCCATGAAACAGCAGCCTCTCTTTGTTTAATGGATTCCGGACAGGGAACTTAGATAAAGAGAAAAGCTCGATATGGAAAGGATGATGCAAGATGCAGACATTAAAAGCGGTTTTTTTGAATTGCTCATTAAAAAGTTCGGACGAAACTTCGAATACGGAAGGATTTATCCACGATGTGCAAACCCATTTCAATCAGTTAGGCGTTGAATCGGAAATTATCCGGCTCGCCGATTGGACCATCGGCTATGGCATCGAAGAAGATTTAGGCGGCGATGACCAATGGCCGGAAATCTTCGAAAAAGTCAAGGCGGCGGATATTGTCATCATCGGCACCCCGTTATGGCTCGGCGAAAAAAGTTCGATTGCCACATTGGCGATCGAGCGCCTCTATGGCAGCAGCAGCTCAACCAATGATAAAGGCCAATCGATTTTTTATAACAAAGTCGGCGGAACGGTCATTACCGGAAACGAAGACGGGGCCAAGCACGCAGCGGCTTCGATCTTATATGGCTTGTCCCATATCGGATTCGTCATTCCGCCGAATGTTGATGCTTACTGGGTAGGCGAAGCAGGTCCGGGTGCATCGTATATCGAAGCCGGGCGGGACAATGAATTCACGAAATCCGCTATCGAACGCCTGGCGTATAATACCTACCATTTAGCCGGCATGTTGAAAAACAATCCCATTCCTGCACAAGGCAATACACTGGAATAAATACATCTACATGCACACGTTTAATTATTTGTCGCTTGTAAAGCGACCTCTCGCCTCTCCGGAAATCGTATCCTGAAGTTGTAGACAAAACAACTTGAGGAGGAAAAAACATGAACAACGAAATGACGGAATTGGTATTCATCTTGGACAAAAGCGGCTCGATGGCCGGACTTGAAAGCGACACGGTCGGCGGCTTCAACGCGCTGATCGCCAAGCAGAAAAAAGAGTCTGGCGATGCACGGGTCACTACGGTGCTGTTCAATCATGGCTATGAGCTGCTGCACGACCGCATACCACTGAACGGCGTTCGGCCGATCACGGAAAAAGAATACGAAGTCAGCGGTACGACAGCGCTGCTGGACGCAGTCGGCGCGACTATCCAAAAAATACGCAATGTCCAAAAAAGCACCACTGAGCAAGAACGCGCCGCAAAAGTGATTTTTGTCATCACAACGGACGGCATGGAAAATGCCAGCTGTGAATATACACATGAGAAGATCAAGGCTTTGATCGCCCGCCAAAAAGAAGAATTCATGTGGGAGTTCATTTTCCTGGGCGCCAATATCGACGCCGCTGCGGCCGCAGAGAAATTCGGCATTGGCAAAGAATTCGCAGCTGATTACCATGCAGATGCGGAAGGCACCGAATTGAATTTTAATGTGTTGAGCGAAGCGGTAACTTCGTTCCGCCACAACGAAAAACTCGACGGCCAATGGAAAAAAGACATCGAAGCCGATTTCATTAAACGGAAACGCCAATAAGCTCCTGTTTTAAGCCGCTTCAGCCACATATGCTGAAGCGGCTTTTGGTTTGCTGAAACTTTTAAAGCATCTAGCGAGTCTACTCAAGTATAAGGGGGGATACAAGATGAAAAAACTGCTGTTTGGAGCAATTGGGGTGTTGATCATATTTGTGAGCGGATGTGGCCAACCCGGAAATTCTACAGGCACCAACGTAGCTGACGATGTGGAATTCGGAAAAGACGATTACCAAAACATCACCTTGTCCGGCAATGCTTTGGGTATGGCGGTGCTGCCTGAAATCAAACCTGACAACAGCGGCAATGCATTCATTTCCCCTACAAGCCTCTACATGGCATTGGCGATGGCCTATAACGGAGCGGACGGCAAAACGAAAGAAGAAATTGCCGACGTGCTGCACACTGAACTGGATGCTGAAGGCATGAACCGGGCGAATGCTTCGCTCCTCGCAATGCTTGATAAAGAGTCAGAAGCAATCACGTTGAATGTCGCGAACTCGATGTGGCTGAATGGCGAATTTCAATTGCAAGAAGGGTTTGCCAATAGCAACCAGGATTATTTTAACGCCGAACTCGAAGTGATTGATGTCACTGCAGCAGGGACAGCGGATAAAATCAATGGCTGGGTGGACGATGCGACAGCAGGTAAGATAAAAGACATGGTAGCCGATCCGCTTAACCCCGATCTTGTGGTCATGCTGCTGAACGCCATTTACTTCAACGCCGACTGGCAATTTGAATTTGATGAAAAACAAACTGCGGCAGCTCCATTTTACAGTGAAAATGGAGAAACCGAGGAAAAGCAATTCATGCAGATGGAAACGGTGCTGGATTATATGGAAACCGATGAATTCCAGGCAGTTGCTTTGCCTTACGGTGAAGGGGAGATGACTATGAATGTATTCCTGCCGGCGGAAGGGACAACGCTTGCAGAATTTACAGAGTCCTTGACCAGTGAAAAGTGGGAAAGCTGGAAAACCGGATTCAGTGAACAGCCCGTGTCGATCCAAATGCCGAAGTTCCAGCTCTCTTATGAAGTTGAGCTGAATGATGTGTTGAAAAAGCTGGGAATGGCGACAGCCTTTCAAAAAGGAGCGAACTTTTCAAAAATAATCGAAGAAGATGACCCGCTTTGGATCAGCTTAGTGAAGCAAAAAAATTTCGTAGAAGTGGATGAAAAAGGAACGGAGGCAGCTGCAGCAACTCAAATTGATATCGTTACAGAATCGGCGGGGCCAGAGGCAGTGTCGATGGTGGTGGATCGGCCGTTTTACATCGCCATCAGCGATGAACAGACAGGGGCAATCCTCTTCATGGGGGCGATCCGCGACCCGCTAGCGGCAAAATGAAATAAGCTGGATAATTCTTTCTCCGCTAAGTTATGGCTTAGCGGTTTTTTGAAGTTAATGGTTTTAATTGACTGGCTGCAGTTATACTAATGCATTTTAGAGGGAGGTGAAATTAAATCGACCTAAATGCTACCATTTCCTTGTTATCCATGGTAAATTTTCTTAAATGATGGGTTTCTGAAAATTTCATCTATTTTTCATTTGAATATGTTCTAATATAGAGAGAAGGAAGATTGACGGGCGGAAGGGGTGTTTGGGATGAAGGTGCTTTTGGCGGAAGATGATGAGATGTTGGGGGAATTGACAGTGCATTTACTGAAGAAAAAAGGGGCAAAGTCAGTAGACTGGGTGATGGAAGGCGAAGATGCCTACGATTACGCGCGTGCTTCTTTTTACGATGTTATTGTATTGGATTGGATGATGCCGAATGGCGATGGCGTTGAAATTTGCAAAAAGCTTCGGAAAAATGGCTATAGCGGCGCTGTACTGATGCTGACGGCGAAAGACTCCCTCAGCGACCGGGTGGAAGGCCTTGATGCAGGAGCAGATGATTATCTGGTAAAGCCTTTTGAAATCGAGGAATTATGGGCCCGGTTGCGTGCATTGGCCAGGCGCACGTTTTCACCTTTGCAGGAAGAAATCGTAGAATTTAATGGACTTAAAATCAACCGGACTTCCCATAGCGTGTGCCGCAATGAAGAACAGATCAGCTTGACGCCCCGTGAGTTCGAGCTGTTGGATATGCTTGTACAAAATCGGGGCAAGGTTTTAACCCGTGAATTGATATTTGACCGCATTTGGGGGTTCGATACAGACGTGTCGATGAAGACGATCGACGCCACGATGAAACTGCTGAGGAAAAAAGTTGATGCCGATGAAGGCGAAAGCCTGATCGAAACAATCAGGGGAGTAGGCTATAAAATTGAAAAAACCTGATGCCAACAAAACCAAAAGCAAAGATGTCTTTTCCCGGACGCGCAATCGGCTGACGCTTTTTTACAGTCTGGCCATCATCGCGTTTCTCTTCGTTTTTGTGCTTTTTACCCTGTCGGTTTTTTATGTCGAATTGAAGCAGGATCAGGAGAAGACGCTCACCTTGTTATCCGATAGGGAAGTATCGATGGCTGAACGTGCTCTTTATGGCAGCGGAGGAGCCTGGCGGGAGCAGGAGCGCAGAGTGCTTGCGGAAAATCACGTGTTTTATTACATCACTGACAACTCAGGCGATTTGATGATCAACCAGGATGATTACGAAGAGCTGCGCTTTCTTTATCTGGACTTGATCGATAATTGGGTCACAGAAGACATCGAAATAAAACGTTTTCCGATCGATATCCCGAAAGACGATCCGCTTTTTGCCGACTTCCAGGATTTTGAACGGGAAGTGCTGGTGCTGGCTCGGCCGGTTTACCATGACGGGAACCGTATCGCTATGATGTACATGGGAATCGACAATAGCTTTTACAAATCAGTCATGCAATGGCTAATTATCGTCTTCAGCGGAGTTGCGCTGCTTTTTGCGTTAATTGGTGTGTTATTGAGCCGCTGGATGGCAAAGCGGGCGATGATTCCTGTCGAGCAAGCTTATAATGTGCAGCGGGAGTTTGTGTCAAATGCATCACATGAATTGCGGACACCGCTCAGCGTGATCCTGTCTGCAGTAGAAGCATTGGAAATGGAGAGCGGCAATAGCCCCTTCTCGAAAAAAATTCAAACGACCTTAAAACACGAAGTCAAACGGATGTCGAAACTGATTACGGAATTGCTGGCTTTGGCCCGGTCCGATTCCGACCAGGCTGTCCTTGAAGTGAAAAAGGAATGGTTCAACTTCAGGCCGGCAGCAGCGCAAGTGATGGCTTCGCTGAGCGAATTGAGCGCAAGGAAAGGGATTCAGCTGGAGCTTGATGCGAACGATGAGATCTTTGTCCAAGGAGACAGCGATCGCTTAACACAATTGCTGTATATCCTAGGGGAAAATGCCATTAAATACACACCAAGCGGTGGCAAGGTGCAAATCGCACTTTCAGTGGAACATAAGAAAAGGCAAGGGGAGCTGTCATTAACTGTGAAAGACAACGGCATCGGAATGGCGCCGGGAGACCGGGATAAAATTTTCGAGCGTTTTTACCGCGCTGATAAGGCACGCTCACGCAAAGAAGGCGGCTATGGCCTCGGCTTATCCATTGCAAAATCGATTGTCGACATGCAAGGCGGAACAATTGGCGTCGACAGTACGGAAGGGGAGGGGACTGTCTTCAAGGTCCATATCCCGTTCGGCGCATTGCCGGAAGAACTGCAAAAACGGAATGTCTATTTCACAGAAAAGGAAATGGAATGATTTTGCTCTAAAGAAACACCCTTGAATCCATCCAGCTAATGGCTAGGATTCAAGGGTGTTTTTATTTTGCCGCAGCTCCCGAAAAGCCGCCCATAGCGGCATCTCGTGAGCTGTGGAAAGAAACCCACAGGCAGGCGGGGTTATCCACAAGAAGCGAGAATGGGTGCGTATATAGCAGTACGACCGTATTAATAAAAAAAGAGAGCAATAAATAATTTAATACAACTGTACTGAATTATTTGAAAATTACTATTATTCTGATAGAATAGAGTCATGCCGAAACTAATGGATCACCCAAAACAAAAACAAGCAATTGCCGAAGCCGCGTGGAGAGTTATTATGCAACAAGGTATGCAAAAAGCGTCAGCCAGAAATATTGCGAAGGAGGCCGGATTATCACTCGGAGCAATGCGCTATTATTTTTCGGCGCAAAATGAATTATTGGCCTATGCCAATCAACTGGTCCATGCCAGATTGGCGGAAAAAATCGACACCATATTCCAGGACGATGTGCAGCCGAAAGAGAAAATTCTTCGTGTGTTGCTTTGCCTGCTGCCGTCAAGGGAAGAACCCATGCTTGAAACATCAGTCAGGTTGAGTTTGAAGATGGCGTGCACGCAAGATGCTGAAAGCATTGGAAAGGTACCGGACGCCGCCTATTCGGCAGCGAAAAATGTCATCTCGTATTTAGCACTATTAAATTTAATAGTGAAGAATGCGGATCTAGAGCTTGAAACTGAGCGTTTGTCAGCATTGTTGGATGGGCTGGCTATGATAAGCCTAGCGAATCCTGCAGAAGCCGAAGAGGCGAAAATCAAAAGGCTTATACGTTATCATTTGAATTCAATCTCCACCGAAAGTTTCAGCGAGCCGAAATGACCACTACGCCAGTTTAACAAAAAATCTGCAGCCAGGGTATAGGCTGCAGATTTTTTTGCTTGTATTCAGCTAATCGATAAGGGAAGCAGGTATGTTTGAGGAATACAATTGCTAGAACTACTCATTTGTATAGATAATCTATGATTTATACAAAATAATGCATACTAAATTTAGATTACATAATATTTATATTTAATACTAAATTAATTGGATTCAGTGTTATTCAGCTTAATGCGACATCAAGCATCATCATAACCGCAAAGCCGATGAGCAGGCTGTTTGCAGCAAGTCCATGATTGCCGTTTTCCCGTGAACCTGGAATCACTTCTTCTGCGACGACGAAAATCATTGCGCCAGCAGCGAAACTTAATGCATACGGCAGCAGCGGCTGCATCATGCTGACCGCTAAAGCGCCGATCACCGCCGCAACCGGCTCGACAAGCGCCGATGCCTGTCCGTAGAGAAAGCTTTTCAAGCGGGACTTTCCTTCAAGGCGGATCGGCATTGCCACCGCAATTCCTTCAGGGAAGTTCTGCAGCCCAATGCCGATTGCCAAAGCGACGGCTCCTGCGATTGATGCTTCTTGATAGCCGGCCGCCACAGCACCGAAGGCAACGCCAACAGCGAGGCCTTCCGGGATATTGTGCAAAGTGATTGCCAGCACCAAAAGCCGGCTTCGATTTGCGCTTGGCGGGATATTTTTGTCGGATGGGTGCTGGTGCGGGATGTACCGGTTCAAAATGAAAATGAACAAGCCGCCTGCTAGAAAGCCTGCAGCACTAATAAGCCATGCAGGGCGTATGTGCGCTTGTTCCGCCATAGCTATCGCAGGAGCCAGCAGGGACCAAAAGCTCGCAGCAATCATGACTCCTCCTGCAAACCCCAGCATAGCATCCATGATTTTCAGATGGATGTGTTTAACGAAGAATACAGTAGCAGCACCGATTGCTGTAACACCCCAAGTGAAAAGCGATGCAAGAAACGCCTGCATGACCGGAGGCAAGGCGATCAACCACTCAACCAAAAATCATCACATCCTCTTATCTGGATTTGTGAAATCTAAAAAACCGCTAATTCACTGAAGAATTAGCGGTTTCTATGGGTTAATAACTTAAAGCTTTTTCGTACAGCCAGCGTTTTAGGTTGCCGGCGGAATTGAAGGAGATGGCTTCGCCTGTAGCTTGATGCTCTGCTCTGACCACAACATTCGATTCATTGGATATGAAGGCCCAACCTTCTTCCATTAAAGTGCGCGTCATTTTTATGACCATGCTTGATCCTCTAATTGTCTCCATGCTCACTTTGCTCATCCCCTTCACCGTTATAATTCCATTATATAAAATTCGCTTAGAAAACAGCAATTATAATGTTTGATAGGTTTATTCCTTCTTTCATCTTCCTTTAAACCTGAAATGAAAAAAATAAAAAGGCCCGCACGTTGGTCAGCGGGCCTTTAACGATCGGGTTAAAAAGGCTGGTTCAGTAAATTTTCCAATGCTTGTTTTTCGAGCTTGATCTCATTTCGAGTCCGGATCCGCATTCTTCTGGCTACTGCCAGAGGCGGGCTCCAGCTCAGCAATCCCTGCGCCAGCAGCTGCTGTCAGGTAATGCCATTTTTTATTGCCAGCCAATGCCAGCCCAGTTCCTGCAATCGCTAGCGCTGCATTCATGCCAGATACTGCACGCCCCGCATCCCATTCACGATCCAGGCTGTCGATCCGTTCTTTAATGGCCTCGTTGCTTTGGCGCTTGAAATACCCCACATTCGCTTCGATTTGGCGCTCGATTTCCTGATTGATGGAATCGGGTGTATTGGCTTGGGTTTTCGATTGGCCAGTCGGCAATTCTACGGTGGTTTCTTCCATAATATAATCCCTGCTTTCCTATAAGAGTATGCCTTCTTATTATTCCGCATGGCATAAATCCTAAACATCGGAGAGGGAAAGAGAAGAAGCGTAAAAAGCATCAGGCCATAAGTAGGGAAAATTTCTGAATAGTTAGCGGAATTGGGTTTATTTTCGAAAAAAGGGGAATATAATAGTAGCAATTATTTTACTTTGCTGAAAATACAAACTGAAAGGAGAAATGAAAATGAATGACATTACAGTTGCATTTCGGGACATGTGGTACAACGTTGTCAATTTCCTGCCGAACATCCTGGGCGCAATCCTTTTGTTATTGGTCGCATGGGTAGTTGCAACCATCGTACGCATGATTTTCCAAAAAGGATTGAAGAAAGTCGGTGCGGACCGGGCAATGGTCAAAGGCCACATGGCGAAAACAGTGGAGGATGCAGACTCAAAGCTCGATTCCATCGGTAAAATCTTCTATTATTTAGTGTTTATCCTCTTCCTGCCAAGCGTCTTTGAACAATTGAACATGGGAGCAGTTGCAAGACCGATTTCCAATATGATGGACAAATTGCTGGCCTTCCTGCCTAATCTCTTGATGGCTACGATCATTTTGGTTCTAGGTTTCTTCATCGCAAAATTTGTAAAGAATCTTGTTGTTACGCTCCTTGCAACGGTGAACATCGACCGTTGGTTCAATAAGCTGACAAATAAGACGGACACTCCGAAAAAAATGTCGGCGAGCGATAAGAATACACTTGCCAATGTTTTGGGGAATGTCGCTTTCATCATCATTCTCATTCCGATTGTCACAATAGCGCTTGAGACGCTTGAAATCGAATCGATTTCACAGCCGATCACTTCTATGCTGAACCAAGTGCTGAACATGATTCCGAATATCTTCGTGGCGATCATTCTGATCATCGTTGGTGTCATGATTGCGAAATTTATCGGAGACCTTCTCACTAGCTTGTTGAAAGGCACGGGAATCGACAATGTGTCAAATTACTTGAACACCAGCAGCAATCCGAACGTGCCAACCTTTGATTTAGCGAAAATCATCGGTAAAACAGTTCAAGTTTTGATCATCATTTTCTTCACAGTCGAAGCTTTGAACGTCTTGCAATTGGATGTATTGAATAATATCGGCTCTGCGATCATCAGTTACCTGCCGCTTGTATTGAGCGCATTGATCATTCTGGGCATCGGTATTGTCGGTGCAAACCTATTGGGCAATTACATCACTAAATCATCCGGCAACCGGATGACGGGCGGCATCGTGAAATATGCCATCATCATCATGGCTGTCTTCATGACTTTGGATCAATTGAACTTTGCAACGAATATCGTCAATCTGGCATTCCTCTTCATCGTAGCTGGACTTGCAGTCGCATTTGCGATCGCATTCGGCATCGGAGGCCGCGATATGGCAAAACGCCAATTGGAGAAATTTGAAGCAAAAGCGGAAGCGGAAGAAAAGAAACCGAATCCGCCGACAAACGACGACTACAGAAGTTTCTAAGGATTTCTTTAAAAAAGAGTAATGAGCACTAAAGCCGGGCAGTGGTTTAACACAGCCCGGCTTTTAGACTGTAGAGAAACATAGATGGTTGTTATGCATTTCGCTTCAGGCGGACGCGTTCCGCGGGCCTGGCTTCAGTCTCCTCGTCGCTGGAAAAAGAGCTGCTCCTGCATCGCTGCGCCCGCTGGAGTCGCCGCCTTCCGCTTCATTCCAAAGTATCTCTCAGTAGCGAGTTATTTCTTTTACTGAAAAACACGAAAGATACACTTTCTGTAGTTTCATTCCTGTTCTCCAGATATGAAGCAAAATAGCGGAGAAAACCGTACTGCTCCTGCAGTGCTGCGCACTTCGTCGCAAAGACTTGCCCTCGCAGGCTTCGGGTAAGTCTTGCCTGCGGGGCAGCGTAGCGACGAGACAGCTGAGACCCCGCAGGGAGCGAAGCGACTGAGGAGGCTTGGCGCTCGCCCGCGGCAAGCGGAGCTGTTTTGCGAAATATCGACTCCATCAAAAAAGGATTTATTTTTATCAACAAGCTAAAACCAGGCAGTGGTTAAACACTGTCTGGTTTTTTCCGTTGATTTTAAAATTTTTAGGTGGTGGCTAAAAGAACTGGTTAAACAAGTGTATATCCAGAATTTTCTTACGTGTGATAATAGTCACAATTAATTATATAGAAACATAACACTCTATTAAAAAAAGCTCTGAATATAGTTTGAAAAATATTTTT